>JAFGXB010000181.1 GCA_016936875.1 Burkholderiaceae bacterium
AAGCCGGGGTCAAGCTGTACGTCAAGCGCGTGTTCATCACCGACGACGCCGAGAGCCTGATGCCCACTTACCTGCGCTTTGTGCGCGGGGTAATCGACAGCGCCGATTTGCCGCTGAATGTGTCGCGCGAAATGCTGCAGGAAAGCCGCGACGTGCGCGCCATCCGTGAGGGCTCGGTCAAGCGCGTGCTGGCCATGCTGGAAGACCTGGCGGGCAGCGAAGATCAGGCCGAGCGTGAAAAATATGCCGCCTTCTGGACCGAGTTCGGCGCCGTGCTCAAGGAAGGTTTTGGCGAGGACTTCGCCAACCGCGAACGGCTGGCCAAGCTGCTGCGCGCCGCATCGACCCACACCGAGGACGATACGCAAAACGTGTCACTGGCCGACTATGTGGCGCGGATGAAGGACGGTCAGAAAGCGATTTACTACATCACTGCCGAGACGACCAAAATCGGCCGTTCCAGCCCGCAGCTCGAAATTTTCCGCAAGAAGGGCATTGAGGTGCTGTTGCTCACCGACCGGGTCGATGAGTGGATGCTGGGCTTCCTCAACGAGTTCGACGGCAAGCCACTGCAGTCCGTGGCGCGCGGTGCAGTCGATCTCGGCGAGGTCAAGGCAGCGCAGGACAAGACGGACGACGCCAAGGACGAAACGGCGCAATCCGCCGACGTTCAGGCCTTGATCGCGCGTTTCAAACAGGCCTTGGGCGAGCGCGTGCAGGAGGTCCGCGTATCCGAGCGCCTGGTGGAGTCGCCCGCTTGTCTGGTGGCGAGCGAAGATGGCATGAGCGCGCATCTGGCACGTTTGCTCAAACAGGCCGGGCGCGATGAAATGCCCACCAAGCCCGTGCTGGAGATCAACCCGGAGCATGCGCTGGTCAAGCGCGTGGCGCAAGACGACGCGCATGCCGACGATCTGGCGCAAGTGGTGTTCGATCAGGCGCTGCTGGCCGAAGGCGGCCAGCTCGACGATCCGGCGGCCTATGTGCGCCGGATCAACGCCCTGCTGGTGGGTTGATCTTTTGGCAGGTCGGCTGGCCGCTACGCTCTGCGGTCAGCTCACCCAGCTCACCACGCTGAGCATGGCCAGCAGCAGCATCCACAGCAACACCGAGCGCCACACCAATCCCACGACATTGCGCAGATGGGCAGGTTGGGGGATGGCGCCAGGCATGGCTGTGGCGCTGCCCGCCACCTCGCTCTCCCCCTCCTGCGTCCAGGCGGGCTCTGTGGGAGGTACGGGGGCGGAACCCGCGGTGGCACCCAGCCGAATGCCCACTGCGCCCGCGGCAGACGCGAGCATCACCCCGGTGTTGTGGTTGGGCCAAAGCTGCGCATAGCCGCGCCAGACATCGACGGCATCTTCAAAATTGCCGACGATGGCATAGCCGCTCGCGGTCAGCCGTGCCGGAATCCAGTCGAGCAGATCAAAGGCTTTTTGCGCAAAGCTGCGCAACGCCGGGCTGGCCTCGCTGTCGGCATGATTCCATTTGCCCGCCATGTAGTCACTGAGGCGATACAGCACGGCACCCGCCGGGCCGATGGGCAGGATGAACCAGAAAAACACCCCGAGCACATAGCGCTGCACCGAGACCAGGGCATGCTCAATGGTCTGCTGGGTGATGTCGCTTGCGCTCATGTCCACCGTGTCGAGCGCTTTCCACTGTTTGAGCAAGCTGCGCGCGGCGGTGGCGTCGTTGTGGTTGAGCGCGTCCTGGATGTCGGTGAAGTAGTGGCTGAACTGGCGAAAACCGAGGGTGAAGTACAGCACCGCGATGTTCCATGCCAACGCCAGAAGCAGGCTGTAATGCAAGGCAAGGAGATAGATCGCCAGGGTGATGAGCGTGGGAAGGAGCACGGCGATGAACCAGGCTGCAACGCCGTGGCGTGACTGCCCCGCATCGAAATTGCGCGAGGCCAAGTCGGCCAGATTCTGCCGTAGTCGATAGACGGCGCTGCCGCGGCCGAGGGGTTTGAGCTGCTCGATCAGCAGGGCGATCAGGACGGAAAGAAAGGCCATGCGTCTATCCTACGCAATCAGCAGCCGGTACAGGTTGCGCAGCATCGCCGCAGTCGCTCCCCAGATGACATAGCGCCGGTCGCCTTCGACGTAAGGCATCACCAGAAAACGGCGGCGCACGGCGGCAGACTGCAGCGCGTTTTCAGGCGTCCATTCCCGGTGCTCGTGATGGCGTGGGTCCATGAGAAAGTCCAGCGGCACCTCAAAGACCTCGCTCACTTCGTCTGGATGCGCCTGCATGCCCTCGGTGTGCTCCAGCAGCGCGACCACCGGAGTCACCGCATAGCGCGACGCGGTGCAATACAAGGGCAGGGTGCCGAGGACTTCCGTTCCGGCCGGGTGCAGGCCGATTTCCTCATGTGCCTCGCGCAGCGCCGTGACGGCGGGGTGAAGATCCTGGCGGTCACAGCGGCCGCCGGGAAAACTGATCTGCCCGGCATGCTCGTGCAAGGCAAGAGTGCGGCGTGTCAGCAGCACTTGCAGGCCGCGTGGACGCGGTGCCAGCGCAATCAGCACAGCCGCGCCGCGCAACGGCAGATTGTTCAGGCGCAGGGAGTCTTCAAACAGTTCAGGCTGCCAGGAAGGCAGGCTGGCGAAGCGTTGTCGCAGGAATTCCGGGGCGAGACGTGCGGCGGGGACGGCGGGCAAGGCGGTGTCGCGCCCGAGCAGACGGGCGGTTTCAGGATCGATGATCTGGACGCGGGAGTCAGACAAGATCGTGCGGAGTCGGATGATGAAAAAAGCCGACGTGCATCGCAGGTCGGCTTTTCAGCACTCCGAGGCTGAGGACGTCGTCTCTTTGGAAGAGGCGCCACGGCTGTCGTGGCACTGCTGCGCAAAGGCTAGACGCCCACCCGGATTTATTCGGACGCGGCGGCTGTGGACTTGGTTGCAGCCGAACGGAGCACCAATTTTTCCTTGATCCGTGCCGATTTACCCGAACGGTTGCGCAGGTAGTACAACTTGGCACGGCGCACATCACCGCGGCGCTTGACTTCGATCGAGGCGATCTGCGGGGAGTAGAGCTGGAAAGTCCGCTCAACGCCTTCGCCAGCAGAAATCTTGCGCACGATGAAGCTGGAGTTCAGGCCACGATTGCGTTTGGCAATGACCACGCCTTCATAGGCCTGGTTGCGCTTGCGGGTACCTTCAACCACTTTGACGGACACGATGACGGTGTCGCCAGGGTTGAATTGGGGGAAGGTCTTGCCAGCGGTAACGCGGGCGATTTCTTCCTGTTCGAGAATTGCGATCAAATTCATTGAGGGCTCCAATGATCTTGCCGTCCGGATGGATGAAAGGTGTTGGCCGTCGATCAGCGGGGCATGTAGCGCAGCTTTTTGTGATGCGACGAGGGCAGCAGAGGATCAAACCTGTGGAGTATAGCCCAGTGCGGCCAGAAACTGGAGATCTTGCTTGCTCAAAGACTGCGTTTTCAGCATCTGCGCAAGCAGATCCGGGCGACGCTGCAGAGTCAGGCGAAGGGATTGCTCGCGCCGCCATTGCGCAATGCGTGCATGGTCGCCGCTGCGCAGCGCGTCGGGAACGGATTGGCCATCATGCACCTCCGGGCGGGTGTAATGCGGGCAGTCCAGCAGGCCGTTCGAAAAGCTGTCTTGCTGTGCGGATTGCGCGCTGCCCAGCACGCCGGGTAGCAAGCGGCTGACTGCATCAAGCAGCGCCAATGCCGGAATCTCCCCTCCCGACAGCACAAAATCTCCGAGGCTGATCTCGTCGTCCACCCGGCGGTCGATCAGGCGCTGATCGACGCCTTCATAGCGGGCGCAAAGCAGGGTGGCCCCGCCCGATTGCGCCAGTTCTTCCGCCAGCTTCTGATCGATGCGCCGCCCTGTCGGGGAGAACAGAAAGACGGGGGGGACAGGCCGGGCCGCGCCTTGCCGCGCGGCGGCGATGGCGTCCAGCGTGCGCTCCAGCGGCTCGGCCAGCATCACCATGCCGGGCCCGCCACCGTAAGGGCGGTCGTCGATGGTGCGGTGGGCGTCCGTGGTGAAGTCGCGCGGATTCCAGCACGCCAACTGCAGTTGCCCCGAGTCAAACGCGCGCCGCGATACGCCGTGGTGTTTCAGCGGCTCGAAGTAGGCGGGAAACAGGCTGATGACATCGAAACGCGGCATGGCGTCAGTCGTAGCTGGCGTCCCACTGTGCGACGATGGTTTTGCCAGGCAGGTCCACTGTGTCGATATAAACGTGGACGAAAGGGATCAGCCTCTCACGTGGTTTGGCGTCTTGGTCGCCGCCGGGAATCTGCACGCGCAGGATGGCATGCGCGGCGCTGTCGAGCAGTCCGGTAACCGTCCCCAGATCCGCGCCCTGCGGGGTCTGAACCTTGCAGCCGATCAGGTCTGCCCAGTAGAACTCGTCGGCTTCTGCGGGGGGGAAGTCGGCGCGCCGGACGGCGATCTGGCGACCCCGCAGCGCTTCGGCCGCAGCGCGGTCTTCCGGCCCATCGAGCAGGGCAACCACGGCGCTGCCATGGCGGCGTGCAAGTCGAACTTGAACCGGCTTTGCGGAGCCGTCGAATCCGGGCCGACTCAGCCACCAGGTTTTGGCCTTGAGCAGCGCGGCGGCCTGCGGGTCGTCCGGGGCAACTTTCACCCAGCCGCGCACTCCCCAGGCATCAAGCACATGACCGACTTGGCAAAGATCGTCCGGCGCTGTCATGGGGCAATGTTGGTAGGGGGCAGAAGCCAAACGCGGCGGGTCGACACACAGTCGACCCGCCGCGTTTCAAGCAAAATCAGGCCGCAGCTTGGGCAGATTTTTGCGCAGTCTTCACCAGACGCTGCACGGTGGGCGAGACTTGCGCGCCGACGCTGGTCCAGTGGTTCAGCCGCTCGGCGACGATGTGCAGGGGCACTTCGGCGCCACGGGCGACCGGGTTGTAGTAGCCCAGACGCTCAATGTAGCGGCCATCACGGCGGCTGCGCGAATCGGTGGCCACGATGTGGTAGAAGGGGTGCGACTTGGCGCCGGCACGGGTCAAACGGATCACAACCATTTTGCTTCCTTGTCAAAAAAATGAGCCTGCGGTGCGGACCGTGGGCCGGGTATGAGGCTGGTGCCTCTTGCGTCTGCCACTTGTCTGAACTGAGCAGGCGCTTCGTTACGGACAATCCGTCGGGCGATCTGCAAATCTGTGCTTTGCAGCGTGGCGCAATTCAGGACTGTTTGGGTTGGCTCAGAAGAAGCTTGTTTCCCCCTGAATTTCCCCTGGATCGGCACTGAGATTGCATCAGGCAGCTTCCCCGCGCCAGTGATGAAAAGTGGTGCTCGGATAAACTCATCATTATAAACACGACCACTGTGCTCTCATCTTCCCATGCCAGAATTTTTGATTCGTTCCGCCGCCGCCGCCGACGTCCCCTCGATGACGGCCATCTATCGCCACCACGTTCTGCAGGGCACGGGGACGTTTGAAACCCAGCCGCCAGACGCGCCGGAGATGTTGCGCCGACTGCAGGAAGTCGAGTCTCGCGGCTTGCCCTGGCTGGTCGCCACGCCGGGCGCATCCGGGCCGGTGGCCGGGTTTGCCTACGCCAACTGGTTCCGCGCACGGGAGGCGTTCCGATTCACTGTGGAGGACTCGATCTACATTGCGCCCGAATGGCAGCGCCAGGGCTTGGGCGGACGCTTGCTCGATGCCTTGATCGACGCCAGCACCGCGGGCGGCGCGCGCCAGATGCTTGCAGTCATCGGAGACTCTGCCAACGCGGGATCCATCGGCTTGCACCGTGCCAGGGGATTCACGGAACTGGGCCGTTTGCCTGCCGTCGGCTGGAAATTCGAGCGCTGGCTCGATGTGGTGCTGATGCAACGCGCATTGGGCGCAGGTGCTGAAAATTCTCCTGTTTGAAGCGCCGACCATGACGGATCTGATGGTGTTCAAAGACAAATTCATTGCCTCCTTGCTGGCCTTGCTGACCGGCGTCTTCGGCGGCCATCGCTTTTACCTGCATGGCTGGCGCGATCCGTGGGCCTGGGTGCATGGGCCGTTGTTTCTTCTGGGGCTGTTTGGGGTGCACCGCTTCGTCCAGAACCGCCAGGATGACGCGCTGACCTGGGTGCTGCTTGGGGTGTTTGTTGCCGTGGTGATAGCAGTGGTTGTGCAGACCCTGGTCATCGGCCTGACATCCGACGAAAAATGGGATGCGCGCTGGAACACCGCCCAAACCCGTCGTAGCGCAAACGGTTGGGGCCCCGTACTGGTGGTCATTTTTGCCCTGTTCATGAGCGTGGGCTCATTGACGGGCGGACTTGC
>JAFGXB010000024.1 GCA_016936875.1 Burkholderiaceae bacterium
ATCCTGGCCATCGTCAGCGCCGCCATCGTCGCCTTCATCATTTACACCCTGACCATGGACAAGATCCGAGAAATCGCCGTGCTCAAACTCATTGGCACACGCAACCGCACCATCGCCGCGATGATCATGCAGCAGGCGCTGGCACTTGGGCTGATCGGATTCGCCGTGGGCAAGATCACCGCCACTTTCGCTGCGCCACTTTTTCCCAAATTCGTGCTGCTCATGCCCGGCGACTCCATCGCCGGGTTCTTCGCGGTGATGGTGATCTGCGCACTGGCCAGCGTGGTGGCCATCCGCATGGCACTCAAGGTCGATCCGGCCGAAGCGATTGGAGGCTGAGATGGACGCCGCATCCCTCAACGCCGCGACCATGCCCGGCCAAGGCATCCGCATAGAAGGTCTGAAAAAGCGCTACGGCAGCGGCGACACCGCAGTGGACGCGCTCAAGGGCGTCACCATGCAGGTCGCGCCGGGCGAAGTCGTCGGCCTGGTCGGCCCCTCCGGCTCGGGCAAGAGCACCTTGCTCAAATGCCTGGGCGCGGTGATCGAACCCAGCGCCGGACGCATGACATTGGGCGATGACGTGATTTACGACGACGGCTGGAAAACCCGCGACCTGCGCGCCCTGCGCCGCGACAAGATCGGCTTCGTGTTCCAGGCCCCCTATCTCATTCCCTTCCTCGACGTCACCGACAACGTCGCCCTACTGCCCATGCTGGCGGGACGGACCAATGCCGAGTCGCGTGCCCGCGCACTGGAACTGCTCGCCGCGCTCGACGTGCAGCACCGTGCCAAGGCCATGCCTTCGCAGCTCTCCGGCGGCGAACAGCAGCGGGTGTCCATCGCCCGCGGGTTGGTGAATCACCCGCCCGTCATCCTCGCCGACGAACCCACCGCGCCACTCGACAGCGCCCGCGCGCTGGCCGTCATCCGCATTCTGGGCGACATGGCCAGGCGCTACGAGACCGCGATCATCGTCGTCACCCACGACGAAAAGATCATTCCCACCTTCAAGCGCATCTACCACATCCGCGACGGCGTGACCCACGAGGAAGCCGGCGAAGGCCGCAGCTTCGATTAGCAGTCTGTTCGATCAGGCGCTGGGCGGCGGGTTGCAGACCCAGGTTGGATTTACTTCGAGCCCGGCTTGATGTCGGCGAAGTACATCGCGATCTGGTCGATGTCGGAATTGCTCAGCGGCTTGGCCATGGCGCCCATGATGGCGTTGGGCCGCGTGCCGTCGCGGAACTCGCGCAGGGTCTGCACCAGATAGTCCTTGTTCTGCCCAGCGAGGTTGGGATAGGTGGGAAGAATGGCGTGACCATCCACGCCGTGACAGGAAAAGCACACGCCGAATTTCGCATTGAGTGCGGCATTGGGGGCGGCCTGCGCCAGGGTTGCTGCCGCGCTCAGTAGCAGACCGACAGCGAGAAAAGAGACGGTTTTCAGTTTGGACATGATGAGGCTTGCTATTCAGAAGAGGGTGTCGTGGGGGTGTCGTGGGCTCTGACCGCGATGGGGCAGCGCCCGGCTTGAGAGCGTCAGGCGATGTTGCGCACGTAGGCCCACACGCCAATGGCAAAGAACACGATCAGCCAGGTGAAGTTGATCCACACGGCGGTATCGCCCAGACGCGATACCGTGCGATCGGCGGTGTAGAGTCCTTTGACCTTGCCTGCCTTCCACAACATGGTGGTGTAGAACGCGACAAGCGAGCCGCCCACCGCCACGAAGGTGGCGAAGAACCAGATCACGGCTCCCCACTCATAGTGCGGCTTGGAGTTCAGGTTGTAATGGAACGGGGCCAGATAGGCGACGCGCAGCGCCTCGCGGTCAACCGAGACGATCAGCGCCATCAAGGCATAGAACGCCATGGCCGAATAGGCCTGCAACGCCGAGCCGCCAACTGGAACCTGCCGCGCATACAGCGCCACGCCGACGATCAGCAACAAGGTCAGCCAGAACAACGGCTGGGTGAAGACCTGCATATAAGACGGCAGGCCATAGGCCCAGAGCAGACCGGTGATGAGTTGCAGCGCCACACCCCAGTACGCGGTCTTCACGCCGAGGCGGTGCGCCAGATCGAGATAGTCCGCCGGGAAATCGGAGCGGGCGCGGAAGTAACGCGCATAGCCCAGCAGAAACACGCCGGTCATGGTCAGCGACATGACGATGAAAAACGCAAAGCGCGGAAACTCAAACGCGTGAATGCCCATGCCGTTCATCACCGGCACGCCATGCGGCGCGTACCACTGCATCCACTTTTGCGGAAACAGCCCCTGATACGACAGCACATGCATGATGAAGCCGTCGAAAATCAGCAGCGACAGCGCCCCCGTGGCCCACCACACCGTGGTGTCCGGCGCCTTGGCGGCATGCGACACGTCGTGATTCTTGAAATAGAACACGAACCACATCGTGTAGCCAATGCCCAGAGTGAAGATGAAAAAAATCACCCAGAAAGCGGACAGCACATTGCTGGTGTACCAGGAGGGGTCATAGATGGTCTGGGTGAACAGCAGCGGCGCCACACCCAGCACGATGGCCATCGACACGGCCACCTTGGCCACCCCGGTCATGGCCACCGACAGCCGCGCCCAGGCGGGTTGGTGGCGGCGCATGAAGGCGATGATGGCCAGCAGCCCGGAGCCCAGCGACAAGTTGACGAAGGCGATGTGGAACGACCAGGTCAGCACATTGAGATACTGGAAAATCCATGCAGGTGCGGGCAGTCCGGCCGGGTCCTGCAAGGCGCTCAGCATGGCGGAAACGGAAGCGTTATCCATGGCGTCAGTCCTTTGCTTTGGTGGGTTGCACGCCAGCGGCTTGTGCCACGGCGGTGTGCAGCGGCGCTGCGGCGGGCGCAGCGCGTGCGATCAGGTGCCCTTCGGCGTCCACCGTGCCGGCATTGACGGCGGCGAGGAAGGTGGCGAGCGCCTTTTGCTCATCGGCAGGCAAGTCGATCTTGGGCATATAGGGCACCGATCCATGCGCCAGCGGTCCGGCGAGGAAGCCCTGGATCATGGCCACATCGGTTGTGCCATGCAGCAGCTTCGGCAGCGGGCGCAGCGGGCCATCGCGGTTGATCGAGTGGCAGTTGGAACAGGACATCACCGCCAGCAGCCGTCCCGCTTCCATCTGGTTCTGCGGCGTGATCACCCGCAGATCGGCCGGCACGAAGGCTGCCGTCTTGAGCAGGCCTTCCTTGGCGATGATGGGCACTTCGTCCTTGATGCCCAGACCCGGCACGTCACGTCCGATGATCTGGTTGGAATACATGTACTGCCCCACCACCCAGGGTTTGCGCAAACTCTCACGGGTGCGCTCTTCCGGCCAGATGCCTGCGACCAGCAGGATGACCACCATGGCGGCAGCCAGGGGCACGCGCACCGCTTGCGGCTTGAGATAGACCCACAGCAGATAGGCGCCGATCAGCAGCGACGTGACCATCAGCGGAACGAAGGTGGTGACGCGGAAATCCACATAACCGAACCAGTGCGGCATACGGTCTTTGAGGATGACCAGCGCATTGGGCGGCAGCGTGGCGACGTACCACATGAACGACAGGGCACCGCCCACCAGGCCGGTGAGGCCGAGCTTGGCCACGGTCTGCCCCACGTCACGCCGCAGCGGATCGCCCTTCGGAATGGCGGCAACGATGATGCTGCCTACCACTGCGGCGGAGGTCAGCATCAGGAAGCCACGATCCGCGAGCTGAGCGGCAAAGTTCAGGTTGTAGAACGCATCGAACACCGAGCCGGTGAGATACCAGCGGTCGCTGCCCGGCCACATCATGAAGGACAGAATGCCCACGATCAGCACCAGGGTGGCAAGCGAGCTCACCACGAAGGTCCAGGTGATCTTGAGGTGCGTTTTCGGATCGATCTTGCCGATGGTGTAGACCAGCGCGTACACCCCGATGACCTCGACGGTGAAGAAAATCCACTCCGTCGCCCAAACCCAGACAAAGTTGTGGATCAGCGCGGAAATGCCGCGCGGGCTCGCCACCGTGACCGAGTACCAGATACCCGGGCCAGTAACCGAGCCCCAGATATAGGAAAACACCAGCAGGAACATGCCGTACTTTTTGATGTACTGCATGATTTCCGGCTTGTTCTCTCGAACCGCCCGGCTTTCCAGCATGGCAAACAGCACGGCAGCGCCGACCGAGGTATTGGACGCCAGCACATGAATCGTGCCGATGATGCCCATCACCCAGGCCGTGCCGATTTGGGGCACGTACCACGTTGGGTAAATGCCAAGCAACTCAGACATACAAACTCCTTCAAGCAATGTGTTGACGGTGGATCACGGTCTTGTTGCCGCTGCCCGTCCGGTCTATATCCGTTCATCAGTATTCGCTGATATAGATCAGGGAACAAGATGACAAATCGCCGCTGGGAAAACCCTGAATGACCTTGCACTGTCCGTGAAACGGATGGTCCAAGGGATGGTGCCAGAGCAGGTTTTACCGATGCGGACCTGCGTCACAACACAGGCTGCCGCAAGCCTAGACCTCTTCTGCCGCGGCGATTCGTCGCCGCAGAACAGGCGCTTGACCTAAATCAATTCGGCATTCGGCAGCCTCGGTCGGCGATTCAGGACTGTTCACACAACGCCACAGCCGTAGCGCGCCCGCACACCGCATGCGACAAGTTGCCGCACAAAAAGCGCACTTGTCCGACATCAAAAGAAAATTTGACACATCTAATTACATTTATCCTTTTCCTACTTTTGATCGCGCTTGCCGGTGCCGTTTGCATCGGCACAACTTTTGGAGATTGCCATGCACCTGCTCACTCGCCCCGCCCCCCTAAAACACGCCGCACTCATTGCTGTGCTGCTGTCCGGTTTTGCCGCGCCCGCCCAGTTCGCCCGTGCCGAGAGCCCCACTTACAACCTGGGCGAGCCGGTCATCGCGTTGGTGCCCATCATCAAACAGCATGAAAAGGCGCTCAAACTCGATGCGGCCCAGCAAGAGCAATTCGCCCAGTGGCTGAAAACCGCCCCGGCGATGCGCAAGGCTGCGGAAGACAAACTCGCCAACGCGCGCCTGCAACTGCGCGACGCGCTGATGAACGGCATGGGCGATACGCCCGAGCGCCAGGCCATGATCCAGGACATTGGCAAGCAGGAAGCCGCACTGGTGGCCATGCGCGCGGGCTGCGTGGACAAAATGCACGCCCTGCTGGGGGCAGAGAAGTTCAAGGACGTGGTGGCGCTGTACAAGGCCTCGCTGCACAAGGGGCATGCGGCGAAATAAACCTGCACAAACATCCGGGGCGGCGCCTGCCGCGCCGGGCGGATTCAGTGCAGGGCTTTGTACAGCATGTGGGCGAGTTCGCGGGAGATGCCGTCCACCGTCATCAGTGCGTCCTCACTCGCGGCCTCCACGCCGCGAATGCCGCCAAACCGGGCCAGCAGTTTTGCGCGGCGCTTGGGGCCGATTCCCGGAATGTCTTCCAGCCGCGAGCCGCCCGTACGCACCTTGGCGCGTGCGGCGCGCATGCCGGTGATGGCAAAGCGGTGCGCCTCGTCGCGGATCTGCGCCACCAACATGAGCGCGGCACTGTCCGCGGGCAGCGTGAGCTTGGGGCGGCCATCGGCAAACACCAGTTCCTCCAGTCCCACCTTGCGGCCTTCGCCCTTTTCCACGCCAACAATCACACCAAGATCAAGCCCGAGTTCGGTGAACACCTCGCGCGCCATTGCCACCTGTCCGCGGCCACCGTCCACCAGGACCAGATCGGGCAGCCGCGCGGTATCGGCTATTTGCGCGTGCGCCTCGGTCTGGGCGTCGCCCGTCTGTGCAGGGTCTTGCCTCTGCGCCTCGGCCACGCGCTTGTAGCGCCGGGAAAGCACCTGACGCATCGCGGCGTAATCGTCTCCCGGTGTGATGTCGTTGATGCGGAACCTGCGGTATTGCGTCGGCTGCATGGCGTGCTCGGCATACACCACGCATGAGGCCTGCGTGGCTTCGCCGGCGGTGTGGCTGATGTCAAAACATTCCACCCGCAAATTTTCGGTTTGCTCCGCGCCCAGCCCCAGGGTCTGCGCCAGCGCAATCGTGCGTTCACGCTGCGATCCCTCCTCGGAAAGCAGTCGGGCCAGGGCGATTTGCGCGCCCTTTTGCGCCATGTCCAGCCAGTCCCGGCGCTGGCCGCGGGGCAGCAAAACCTGCAGCATGCGATGCCCGGCATGCTCCCCCAGGGCGTCGAGCAGTTCCGGGTCGATCGGCTCGGCGCACACCAGGACAGGCGGCGGTGCCATCTGGATGTAGTGCTGCCCGACAAAGGCATGCAGCACGCTTTGCGCCGCACTGGGAGCAAGGCCCGCTTCTTGCGCGGCCACCGCGAAGGACGTGTCTTCGACCTCCAATGCCGCCTGCACCTGACTGGGGAAATACGCGCGGTCTCCCAGATGCCGCCCGCCGCGCACCATGGCCAGATTGACGCAGGCTCGCCCGCCCCCCAGCGCCACGGCCAGAATGTCCGCATCCTGCGCGCCGCCGACTTCCATGCTTTGCTGCTGCAACACGCCGGAGAGCGCGGCAATCTGGTCGCGCAGCACAGCCGCTTCCTCGAAGCGCAGAGCTTCCGAGAGTGATGGCATCTGCAACTGCAGATCGCCCAGCACGACGCCGTGGTCGCCGCGCAAAAAGCGCACCGCATGCTCCACGTCGCGCGCATAGTCGTCAGGGCGGATCTTGCCCACGCAGGGCGCGGTGCAGCGATGGATCTGATGCAGCAGACACGGACGGCTGCGGTTGGCAAACACCGTGTCTTCGCAGGTGCGGAGTTGAAACACTTTTTGCAGTACCGCGATGCTTTCCTTGACCGACCAGGCATTCGGGTAGGGGCCGAAATACTGCTGTCTGCGGTCGGTCGCGCCGCGGTAATACGCCACGCGAGGAAAGGCGTGCGCCGTGGTGATTTGCAGGTAAGGGTAGGACTTGTCGTCCCGGAACAGAATGTTGTAGCGCGGGTTCTGCGTCTTGATCAGATTGTTTTCTAGCAGCAAGGCCTCGGCCTCGGTGCGCGTGACCGTGGTGTCCAGCCGGGCGATGCGCGTCACCATCAGGCCGATGCGGGTGCCGCCATGCTCTTTCTGGAAGTAGCTCGATACCCGCTTGCGCAGATCGCGCGCCTTGCCCACATACAACAAAGCGCCATCTGCGGCGAAATAGCGATAGACCCCCGGGAGATGCGGCAAGGCCGCCACCTGCGCGAGTAGTTCCGCGCTGTGCGCCGGAGAGGAAGAATCAGACATGGCGTTCAGGACACAAGCTGCGTGGCACGTTCAAACACCGCGCGGAACATCGGTGCGGTCAGGCGCCCGGTGTTCTGGTTGTAGCGGCTGCAGTGGTAGCTGTCGATCAGCGTGAAAGCCCCCAACTCATGTTCCGCCGCATGCGCAAACCGTGCGGCAGACGCCTTGCGCCCCAGAGCCATCAGCACCGCGTCATGCGCCACCTTGCCCAGCGCGACGATGACGCGCAGATTGGGCATGGCGGCAATTTCCGCAGCGATGAACCGGTTGCAGGTCCGAATTTCCGCAGGCAGCGGCTTGTTGTCCGGCGGCAGGCACTTCACCGCATTGCTGATGCGGCAGCCGCGCAGTTCCAGACCATCGCCCGCGCGGATGGTCGACGGATGATCGGTGATGCGCACGGGCTCATCGCGATAGGCCAGACCCAGTTCGGTCAGCGTGCCGAAGAGCAAAGGCCCGGCGCCGTCGCCGGTAAACGGACGGCCCGAGGCGTTGGCGCCTTTCAACCCCGGAGCCAGACCCGCGATGAGCAGCGGCGCGTCAAGCGGCCCAAATGGCGGCACCGGCAGACACGAAAACTGGGGATGCTCCTGTTTGACTTGGTGTAAAAATGCCGCAAGACGCGGACACAAACGACAATGCGCGTCATAAAAAAATTTGGAGGTCGGTGCGTCGTCACCCGGCATGCTCATGAAAGTCCAATATCGGTGGGATTTGTTTTGCCATGTCGTCGACAACCTCGGCGACATTGGCGTGACCTGGCGGCTGGCGCGGCAACTCGTCGCCGAGCATCAGCAGCAGGTGCGATTATTCCTGGACGACTTCAAAGCGTTTTCGCACATCTGCCCCCAGGTGCAGTTGCGCGCCGCCGAACAGACCCTTTCCGGAGTGCAGATTGTGCCTTGGGCGCGGCAACTCCAGGCCACGCCGGGTGACGTGGTGGTCGAGATGTTCGGCTGCCGCCTCACCGACGCCTTCATCTCCCAGCTCGGTAAAGCGCAGATCAAGCCGGTGTGGCTCAATCTGGAACACCTCAGCGCCGAAACCTTGGTGGATCTGCACCACCTCAAGCCCTCGCCGCAAAGCGGAGGCATCACAAAGTATTTCTACTACCCCGGCTTCACAGACAAGAGCGGCGGCCTGATCCGCGAAGCCAATCTGATTGCCCAGCGCGACAGCTGGCAGATGCAACCCACGGCCAAACGCATCGCCATGCGCACCCTGGGTTTGCCCCCGCCCCCCGACCATGCGCTCATCGTGCTGCTGTTCAGTTACGCGCGCCAGCGACTCGAAGGCTGGCTGCACACCATGGCCACCTCCGAACGCCCGGTTGCACTATGGGTGTGCCCCGGACCGGTGATGACCGCCGTCAACGCCTGGCTCGACATGCAACTGCAGACCGGCCAGATCACCAGCCGCGGCAGCCTCACCATCTATGCCCTGCCCTATGTCGCGCAAGAGCGCTTTGACGAACTGCTGTGGGCGGCGGACGTGTGCATCGTGCGTGGAGAAGACTCGTTCGTGCGGGCGCAGTGGGCGGCCAAGCCGTTCATCTGGCATATCTACCCGCAGGAAGACAGCGCGCACGACCGCAAGCTCGACGCGTTTCTCGACCGCTACCTTGCAGACGCCGGCACCG
The DNA here is from genome assembly GCA_016936875.1 of Burkholderiaceae bacterium. Taxonomy (GTDB): domain Bacteria; phylum Pseudomonadota; class Gammaproteobacteria; order Burkholderiales; family Burkholderiaceae_C; genus Thiomonas. The sequence goes on from JAFGXB010000024.1 coordinate 8,909, forward strand.
ATCTGCGCGACACCATGATCCACTTCTGGACCGCCTGGAACCGCGGCCTCGATCTGGCACCCGCCTGGCTCGAATTTGTAGACAGCCTGCCCGCGCTGCAGCGCCACGCCCTCAAGTGGTCGCGCGCCCTGCAGACCCAGACCGATCTGGCCAGTCAGATCGTCCAGGAAGTGTCGCAATTGGCGGAGAGTCGGCCCAGCCTGACTGCCACCCGGTAGAATGCGCGTTTATTTGAATTCCCACAAACTGTTCAATGAAGATCGCTCAAGAGATTCGCGCTGGCAATGTCATCATGGTTGGCGACAACCCGATGGTGGTGCAAAAAACTGAATACAGCCGCGGTGGCCGCAATGCCGCCACGGTGAAAATGAAACTGAAAAACCTGCTCACCAGCGGCGGGACCGAAGTGGTGTACAAGGCCGACGACAAACTCGACCCCGTCACCCTGGAACGCAAGGACTGCACCTATTCCTACTTCGCCGATCCCATGTACGTCTTCATGGACACCGACTACAACCAGTACGAAGTCGAAAAAGACAATATGGGCGACAGCCTGAACTACCTCGAAGACGGCATGTCCGTTGAAGTGGTGTTCTACGACGGCAAGGCCATCTCCGTGGACATGCCCACCACCGTGGTGCGCGAGATCATCTACACCGAGCCCGCCATCAAGGGCGACACTTCCGGCAAGGTGCTCAAGCCGGCCAAGCTGGCCACTGGCTTCGAAGTCCCCGTGCCCATCTTCGTGGCCACTGGCGACAAGATCGAAATCGACACCCGCACAGGCGAATACCGCAGCCGGGTCTGATCGCCCGCCTTTGTGCTTCACCCAGAAAAACCGCCTCGCAGGCGGTTTTTTCATAAAAAAAGCCCGCGCTCGGCGGGCCTTATCAACCTTGCAATGCCATCCCATTGCAAGGACTGGAGCATGCGTGATGGCGGGTGGGTGGTGTCAGGACGAGAAACGCTCGCACCATCCATTGGGACTGATCGTCCCGGCAACCAGACGGCAGTTGCCCTTGGCCGCCGCGTCATTGCCAGGGATGAAATAAGCGCAATTGCTGCAATGTTGCGAGCCGTGCGGCATGGACTGATAGTGCACAGTGGCCTTGTTGAGCATGTCATCGTCAGCCTGCGCAGGAATGACCGCTGCAGCGCCAACAACCGCCAGTAACAGGCTACCGTGACGCAATAAGGCCCGGCGTTTCAGATCTGTCTGTTTTTCTTGGGACATCTTGATCTCCAAATGGTGGACACAAGCGGCAGATACCAGCAGGTACCTGCCGCACTGCCTTACTGATGCACGACGTCGGGCTGCATCGGCGCGAGAATGGCCAGCAACTGGTTTTGTAGGCCAAGGGGCACATTGTTGGAGTCCATGGACTTTTGCAAGTCTTCCACCAAGGCGTTGAAATCCGCGGCATTCAGGTTCATGCCTTTGTGTGCCTGCTTCATATTCAGGCCCGTGTATTTGCAGGGCCCACCCGTGCCTTCACAGACCTGATTGACCAGTTCCATCTGAAGATGCGGGATATTGGTCTTGGCAAAGAAGTGGTTGATACGGTTGTCTGCCGCGACATTGACAATCATGTCGTGCACGACTTTGGTGATCGCCGGTTTGCCGCCGAGTTGCTCATACAGAGTCGGCCCAGCGGCCTGTGCAGTAGTCAGTACAGGCAACGCCAGAGCGCAGACAAGTGCAACGCCGCCCAGATGGCGAGTCAAAAAAATGGCATGTGGTTTCATCAAAAATCTCCTAGAAATCGTGAGTGTCAGAATGTGCCGTTGAGCGACAGATAAAAGCCCTTGTTGCTCGCTTGGAACGGCAAGGGTCCGAGATCGGCATAAGCCGCAGTAATCGACAGGCTCTTGTTCGGGAAATAGGCGACGAACACGTCCTTCATCGTTCCGGGAGAGCCAATGGCCATGGCACTGGAGTTGATGGGGTACTTCATGTTGTCGGGCTGCTGGCGGAATTCGCCGCCGACTGCCACATCCGGGCGGAGGAAGACCGCGGCGGAGCCTTCAAGCTCTGCGTGATAACTGTTGTCGCTCTTGGTGCCCAATGCGCCAGCAATGCCGTTGGCACTGTTGGTTCCAAAGCCAAGCAGACCCATGGCGTTGGCCTTGGTGCCGCGCAAGGTCAGGTTGACCAAGGTGACACGGTGAAAGATGCCATTGAGGAACACCTTGGTCGCGGCAACGTAAAAGTCGGTCCCGGAGTCTTTTGCCGCACCGAAGAACTTGGGAATGCCGATCGGGCCGAGACCGGAGAAATTGCTGTTGAAATCATTGTTTTTCTTGTACTTGATCCCCACGGACACCTGCGGATACGGTGTGTAGAGAATGTCCCCGAACAGCCGGGCTTTCAAACCCAACACGTCCATGCTGATGGTCTGATTGCCGAGATTGATGCTGGGCGCAACACCTCCGCTGTTCACGAGTCCCAAGCCGCCAGGTTGATTGCCCAGGACGCCAAGGCTGGACAATGCGCCCACATTGACGTTGAGATTCTCGTGCGCCACAGAGATCTCGAAACGGTTGTGGATACCCACCGCTGCACCCAGCGTGGTCAGTCCGTAGTTCGGTACGGTGACGTAGGTGCCGCTAACCGAGCCGCCGACTTCGTCCCCTGTGTCATAGCCAGCAATCACGGCCCAGGGCGAAATGCCGCCGCCTGTGGAACCACCCACTTCGGTCACACCGCTGGTGGCCAGCAGGCGGCTTCCCTGCGCTTGCGCCGGACCGATTCCCCAAACTCCCAGTCCAGCGATGGCAGCGGCTGCGATCGTTTTTTTCCAGTGATGAACTCTCATACTGTCTCTCCTCTTGGTTGGTCGTGGCACTCCATAGCTGGAGTGATCGCAACTACGGCGTCCGAGACGACAACAGTTGCGATAAGAGGAGTTACGCGGGAGAAAACGAACCGGATTCGGAAAAGTGCCCGAAAAAATCAATAAAGACGTAACATTTTCCTACTGAAAAATGCACAATTTTTTGAAGAATTCTGCGCAGGGCAAACGCTCGATTCCTATCGTTCCGAAGGAATCACAACCGCAGATCCAGACCAGCGGAAAGCCCTGCCTGCCGCCCACGCCGCAGGCGCAGGACAAGCTCAGGCGCGAGACCGCAGCGCCGACGCCTCGCGCGCCAGGGCGGTGATGGCGTCCCAATCGCGCGCGGCCAGGGCGGCATCGGGCACGAGCCAGGAGCCACCCACACAACCCACATTGGGCAGCGCCAGATAACTGGTGGCGTTGGCCAGGTTGATGCCGCCGGTGGAGCAGAACAGCAGCTGCGGCAAGGGGCCATACAGCGACTTGAGCAGCGCCCGCCCGCCCACGGCTTCGGCCGGGAACAGCTTGAGCGCGGTGAACCCCGCCTCCAGCGCGGTCATCGCCTCGCTGGCGGTGGATACACCGGGCACGAAGGGCAAACGGCTGTTGCGCGTGGCAGCGAGCAGAGCGGGCGTCAGCCCGGGACTGATGCCGAACATCGATCCCGCGTCCTGCGCGCGCTGCCAGTCTGCCGGACTGAGCGCGGTGCCGGCCCCCACCAGGGCACCCGGCACGCGGTCGCGGATCTGGCGGATGGCGTCCAGCGCGGCGGGGGTGCGCAGCGTGACTTCCAGGGTGCGGATGCCACCGGCCACGAGGGCGGTGGCCAGATCAACGGCGAGGCCGGCGTCGTGAATCACGATGACGGGCATCACCGCCCCGGCACGCAGCAGATCGGAGCCGCTCATCAGCGTCGTGGTCATGTGCAAACACCTTTCCAATCGGGATGCTGAAAACTGGCAGCGCCCTGCTCGGCGCCGTCGACATGATTGCGGAAGGCGGCAAACAACTCGCGGCCCACGCCGTACTGATTGCGGGTGAGGTCGATGGTCTGCGCCTCGCGCGCGGCCCAGACCTCGGGTGGCACCTCGGCGTTGACTTCGCCCGTCTCGGCATTGAGAGTGATGTGGTCGCCATCGCGCACCTTGGCAATCGGCCCGCCATGCGCGGCCTCCGGGGTGACGTGAATGGCCGAGGGCACCTTGCCGGAAGCTCCCGACATGCGTCCATCGGTCACCAGCGCCACCTTGAAGCCGCGCTCCTGCAGCACGCCGAGCGCGGGCATGAGTTTGTGCAGCTCGGGCATGCCGTTGGCCGCCGGACCTTGAAAGCGGATGACCGCCACGAAATCGCGCTCCAGTGCACCGCGCTTGAAGGCGGCGAGCAGGTCGTTCTGATCGTCGAACACAATGGCCGGGGCGGTGAGCACACGGTATTCGGGCTTGACCGCCGACACCTTGATGATGGCGCGGCCCAGATTGCCGTGCATCAGCTTCAGGCCGCCGTCGGGAGCGAAGGGCTCGCGCACCGGACGCAGGATGTCGGGGTCGAGCGACTCCGCCGCGCCATCACGCCACACCAGGGTGCCGCCGTCCAGCCCCGGCTCCTGCGTGTAGCGCGCCAGCCCGGGACCGGCCACGGTCTGCACGTCAGGGTGCAGCAGACCGGCGGCAAGCAGTTCGCGAATCACAAAGCCCATGCCGCCGGCCGCCTGAAACTGGTTGACGTCGGCTTTGCCGTTGGGATAGAGCTTGGTGAGCGTGGGCACGATCTTGGACAGATCGTCGAAATCCGTCCAGTTGATGTCGATGCCTGCGGCGCGGGCAATGGCCACGAGGTGGATGGTGTGGTTGGTCGAGCCGCCGGTGCACAGCAGGCCGATGATGCCGTTGACGATGGTGCGCTCATCGACCAGCTCGCCAATCGGCGTGTAGTCAGGGCCTTCTGCGGAAATGGCCACGGCGCGCGTGGCGGCGGCGCGGGTAAGGGCTTCGCGCAAGGGCGTGCCGGGGTTGACGAACGCCGAGCCGGGCAGGTGCAGGCCCATGATCTCCATGAGCATCTGATTGGAATTGGCGGTGCCGTAGAAGGTGCAGGTGCCCGCGCTGTGATACGACTGCATCTCGGCGTCGAGCAGCTCGGCACGGCCGATCTTGCCTTCGGCGTAGAGCCCGCGGATACGCGCCTTCTCGTCATTGGCCATGCCGCTGGTCATGGGGCCACCGGGCACGAAAATGCCCGGCAGATGGCCGAACGCCAGCGCGCCGATGAGCAGACCGGGCACGATCTTGTCGCACACGCCCAGGTACAGCCCGGCGTCGAACATCTGGTGGCTCAAGGCCACGGCGGTGGCCATGGCGATGACGTCGCGCGAGAACAGCGACAGCTCCATCCCGGCCTGCCCCTGGGTCACGCCGTCGCACATGGCGGGCACGCCCCCGGCGAACTGGGCGGTGGCACCCGCGGCCAGCGCAGCCTCCTTGATCCAGGCGGGAAACGCGCCGAGTGGCTGGTGCGCCGAGAGCATGTCGTTGTAGGCGGAGACGATGGCCAGATTGGGGCGCGACTGCGGCGTGATCTCCTGAAGCAGAATGCGCGCCGGCGCAGGGGCGGCGGCAATCGCGTGCGCCAGATTCGTGCAGGAGAGCTGGCTGCGCTCGACCTTGCTGCCCCGCGCGCCACGAATGCGCTCCAGATAGGCCAATCGCCGCAGACGACTGCGCTCCACAATGCGTTGGGTGACGGCGGCGAGAACGGGGTGAAGGGGCTGGGATCGTGTCATGGCATGCTGAAATTCGGGGAGGGTGGCAAGGATTTTGCAGGCTAATCTGGCATCATGCCGACAGCATGACATGCAAACTTCATACCTTTTATTGTGCGGTGATCACACCCGGGACATGTTTCGTGATTCCAATCAATTTCCAAAAAGCAATCTCGTTCTTGTCGAACCGCAACAACCGCCCCTCCCTACACTGAAATCCAAACATTCCATGGCGACACCGACGCGAACAAAACCCGATATGACCGCCACCCCCGCTTTCGACATGGTTTTATTCGGTGGCACCGGCGATCTGGCCATGCGCAAGCTGCTGCCCGCGCTGTATCAGGCGCACCAGTCCGGCACGCTGCACCCGGCCGGTCGCATTGTGGCGCTGGGGCGTGGGGCGCTCACCCTCGACGACTATCTGGCGCAGGTGCAAACCCAGTCCGGCCCGCACCTCAAGGCCGACTTTGCCAGCAAGGCCTGGGCCAGTTTCTCCGCGCGGCTCACCTACCTCAAGCTCGACGCCGGGACGCCCGCCGACTTCGACGCCCTGGCCGCGCTGCTTGGCACCGACGATGCCCATGTCACCGTGTGCTATCTCGCCACGGCGCCGTCGCTGTTCGAACGCATCTGCACCCAGCTCGCCCGCGTGGGTCTCAACCATCCCGGCGTGCGCGTGGTGTTGGAAAAACCGCTGGGACACGATCTGGCCTCAAGCGATGCCATCAACGCCGCCGTGGCGCAGTCCTTTGCCGAAAGCCAGCTCTACCGCATCGACCACTATCTGGGCAAGGAGTCGGTGCAGAACCTCATGGCCATGCGCTTTGGCAATGTGCTGTTCGAACCGCTGTGGCGGCGCGAGTGGGTGGACAACGTGCAGATCACCATCGCCGAAGACCTGGGCGTGGAGGGCCGCGGCGAGTTCTACGACAAAACCGGCGCGCTGCGCGACATGATGCAGAACCACCTGCTGCAACTGCTGTGCATGGTGGCCATGGAGCCGCCGGCCAGCCTGGAGGCCGACGCCATCCGCGACGAAAAACTCAAGGTGCTCAAGGCACTCAAGCCGTTCGCCGAGGCCGACGTGGCGAGCAAGTCGGTCCGCGGCCAATACCGCGCCGGAGCCATCGACGGCAAGCCGGTGGCGGGTTATCTGCACGAAGCCGACATCGCCCCGGACAGTCGCACCGAGACCTTCGTGGCGGTCAAGGCGGAAATCGCCAACTGGCGCTGGGCGGGGGTACCGTTCTTCCTGCGCACGGGCAAGCGCATGCAGGAGCGGCTGGCGGAAATCGTCATCAGCTTCCGTCCGGTGCCGCTGTCGCTGTTCGGCGGCCCGGTGGAACTGCAGGGGGCGAACCGGCTGGTGATCCGGCTGCAGCCCGAGGAAAGCATCAGCCTGCACTTCCTCTCGAAGGAGCCGGGCGACGGCATGCGCCTGCACCCCACCAAGCTCGATCTGGACTTCGAGTCCACCGCGCAGAAGCGCCGCGCCGATGCGTATGAGCGCCTGCTGCTCGATGTGATCCGCGGTCAGCTCGGGCTGTTCATGCGCCGCGACGAACTCACCGCCGCCTGGCGCTGGGTCGAGCCCATTCTGGAGTGCTGGGAGCGCAACGGCGAGACGCCCAAGTCATACACCGCGGGCACCTGGGGGCCGGCCGCCTCCAGCGCCCTGCTCTCGCGCGACGGCGCGTCGTGGCACGAGGAGCTGTAAAACATGCTGCACCTGTGCGCCAGCCCGCAAGACCAGATCGCGCGTCTGGTCCGCGCGATTGCCGCCGCACTGGCCGCAGACCTTGCGCAAGAGGGCCGCGCACTGCTGGCCGTCTCCGGCGGGCGCTCGCCCATCCCGCTGTTCCAGGCTCTGGCGCAGGCGCCGATCGACTGGCCGCGCGTCACCCTCACCCTGGTGGACGAGCGCGTTGTGCCGCCAGATCACGCCGACAGCAATGCCGCGCTCGTTCGCGCCCACCTGCTGCAAGGCAAGGCCGCAGCGGCGCGCTTTCTGCCGCTGGTCGATGATCCACAAGACCTCGCGGGCTGCGTCGCCCGCGCCAATGCCCAACAACGCGCCCTGGCGCAGCCGTTCAGTGTCGCGCTGCTGGGCATGGGCGACGACGGCCACACCGCCTCGCTGTTTCCCGGCGCGACGGAGCTGGCTGCGGGGCTCGACCTCGGCAACACACATCACTATCTGGCCATCAGCCCGCCGCATGCGGCCCATCAGCGCATCAGCCTCTCGCTGGCCGCCTTGCTGCGGTCGCGCCGCCTGCTGCTGTCCATCGCGGGCGAGGCCAAGCGCGCGGTCTACGCGCAGGCCAGCGCCCCGCCGCCCAGCGCGCGGCAACCCATCAGCTTCGTCATTCAGCAAACCCAGACTGCGTTCGATGCCTACTGGACCCGCTGACACCTTTCCCCGCCTGCTTGCCGACATCGGCGGCACCAATGCCCGCTTTGCCCTGCAGACGCCGCAGGGCATTGCTCCCCTCGCCACCCTGGCCTGCGCCGACTTCCCCACGCTGCAAGACGCGGTGCGGCACGCGCTGCAACAGGTCGGCACGCCGGCCGTGCGCCATGCGGCCATTGCCATCGCCAACCCGGTGCAGGGCGACGCCGTGCGCATGACCAATCACCACTGGGCGTTTTCCATCGCCGCCTTGCGCACCGCGATGGGCTGGAGCACCCTGCTGGTGCTCAACGACTTCACCGCGCTGGCGCTGGCCCTGCCTGATCTGCCGCCCGCGCATCTGCGGCAGATCGGCGGCGGCGCGCCGCTTGCGGGGGGAGCCATCGGCCTGCTGGGCGCGGGCACGGGGCTGGGCGTTTCCGGCCTGGTTTCCGGGCCGGATGGCGTGCTGCTGCCGCTGTCGGGCGAAGGCGGGCATGTGAGTTTTGCGCCGTTCGATGACGGCGAAATCGCCCTCTGGCGCTTTGCCCAGGCGCGTTTCGGCCATGTCTCGGCAGAGCGCCTGCTCAGCGGCCCCGGCCTGCAAAGCATCCACGCCTGGCTCTGCACCGAAGACGGTCACGCCGCAGAGCCCATTTCACCGGCGGAGATCACCGCGCGCGCGCTGCAGGGCAGCGATGCCCGCTGCGCCCAAACCGTTTCCCTGTTCTGCGCCCTGCTCGGCACCGTGGCCGCCAATCTGGCGCTCACTCTGGGCGCCACCGGTGGCCTGTTCATCGGCGGTGGCATTGTGCCCAGACTGGGCGCGCTGTTCGAGCGCTCCGGCTTTCGCGCCCGCTTCGAGAACAAGGGACGGTTTTCCGACTATCTCGCGCGCATTCCCGTGTTCGTCATCCACCACCCGGACCCCGCCTTCCTCGGCGTGGCCAAGGCATTGCAACAACATCTGCGCCAGCCCCACGCACCATGACAAGTTCCATCAGCGCCATGCGTTTTCCACGTTGCAGCGGCGTCCTGCTGCACCTCACCTCCCTGCCCGGCCCACACGGCAGCGGCGATCTGGGGCCAAACGCCTATCACTTCGTCGATTGGCTGCAGGCCTCGGGGCAATCGCTCTGGCAGTTCCTGCCGCTGGGCGGCATCGGCATGGGCCATTCGCCCTATATGAGCAGTTCAGCCTTCGCCGGCAATGTGCTGCTCATCGACCTGGCCGAATTGCAGACACGCGGCTGGCTGGACGCCGCTGATCTCGCCCCGGCGGAGGGCCTGTCTGATGCGCAGGTGGACTTCGAGCGCGTCATTCCCTGGCGCATGGAGCGCCTGCAGCGCGCGGCGCGGCGCTTCGCCGCCAGCGCCACCGCGCAGGAACGCACTGAGCTCGATGCCTTCCGCCACCAGCATGCCGCCTGGCTGGACGACTACACCCTGTTCATGGCGCTGTCCGAACACCACGGCGGACGCCTGTGGACCACCTGGAGCGCGGCGCTGGCGCAGCGCCAGAGCGCCGCCTTGCAGCAGGCTCGCGTGCAGCATGCCGAACGCATGGCCTTCTGGGCGTTTGCGCAATGGTGCTTTTTCCGCCAGTGGGCCGCGTTGCGCACCTATGCCCACAGCCGGGGGGTGAAGCTGGTGGGCGACATGCCCATTTTCATTTCTCACAACAGCGCCGACGTCTGGGCGCGGCCCGATCTGTTCCAGCTCGACGCCGCCGGTCAGCCCACGGTGGTGGCCGGGGTGCCGCCAGACTATTTTTCCGCCACCGGCCAGCGCTGGGGCAATCCGCATTACCGCTGGGCGGCGCACGCGGCCGAAGGCTTCGCCTGGTGGATCGCCCGGCTGCGCGCCACCTTCGATCTGGTGGACATGGTGCGCATCGACCACTTCCGTGGCTTCGAAAGCTGCTGGGAAATTGCCGCGGACCAGCCCACGGCCATCGGCGGCAAGTGGGTTGCGGCGCCGGGCGCGGCGCTGTTCGAGGCCGTCTCCAAAGCCCTCGGCCCGCTGCCCATCATTGCCGAAGACCTCGGCGTCATCACCCCCGAGGTCACGGCGCTGCGCCAGCAATTCGGCTTTCCCGGCATGCGCATCCTGCAGTTCGCCTGGGGCGATGAAGACGGCGGCAAAAACGCCTATCTGCCGCACAACCACACGCACGACACCGTGGTTTATCCCGGCACACACGACAACGACACCTCGGTCGGCTGGTGGCAGAGCGCGCCTGAGCCCCTGCGCCACCATGTGCGCGAGTATCTCGCCTGCGACGGCGGCGACATCGCCTGGACGCTGATCCGCGCCGCCAGCGCCAGCGTGGCCGACATCGCCCTGTTGGCCCTGCAGGACGTGCTGCGGTTTGATGGCACGCAGCGCATGAACACCCCGGGCACGGCGCAAGGCAACTGGAGCTGGCGTTTCACCTGGGATCAGGTACAACCGGGGCACGCGGCAGGGCTGGTGCGCTTTGGCCAGCTCTACAACCGCCTTCCCTCCTGAACTGGACCCACGCCATGCTGACCGAACACGACATCGCCGATCTTGCAGAAGGCCACCACGCCGACCCCTTTGGCGTGCTTGGCATGCATCTGCGCGGCACCGCGTTGTGGGTCAACGCCGTGCTGCCCGGCGCGCTGGGCGTCGAGGTCATCGAGCGCGTCAAAGGGGTCGGCGTGGCGGTTGCCGCGCTGGAGCGGCAGGACGACACCTTTGTCTTCAGCGCCCGCATGGGCCGCCGCCGCAAACCGTTCGACTATGCGCTGCGCGTCACCTGGCCGCCGCTGCGCGCGGGAGATCCGCCCTGGGTGTGCGACCTCGAAGACCCCTACCGGTTTCCGCAAGTGCTGGGCGAGATGGACGCCTGGCTGCTGGCCGAAGGCACCCACCTGCGGCCATATGAATGCCTGGGCGCGCATCCCGGCGACATGCTGGATGTGGCCGGCACGCGCTTTGCCGTGTGGGCGCCCAATGCGCGGCGGGTGTCGGTGATCGGCGACTTCAATCTCTGGGACGGCCGCCGCCACCCCATGCGACTGCGGCGCGAATGCGGGGTGTGGGAGCTATTCCTTCCGGATGTGGGCAAGGGCGCGCTGTACAAATTCGAGATCCTCACCCAGCACGGCGAGCGTCTGCAAAAGGCCGACCCCATGGCGTTTCGCGCCGAGCTGCGCCCGGGCACCGCCAGCATCGTGCAGGGCCTGCCTGCCCTGCATCCGCTGCGCCCCGGCATGGCGCAGGCCAATGGGTTTGATGCACCCATCAGCATTTACGAGGTACATCTGGGCTCCTGGCGCAAGGCGGACGGCTGGCGCTGGCTGAGCTACCGCGAACTGGCGCAAACGCTGGTGCCCTACGCCCGCGACATGGGCTTCACCCACCTGGAGTTGCTGCCCGTCAGCGAACACCCGTTCGACGGCTCCTGGGGCTATCAGCCCATCAGCCTGTTCGCCCCTACCGCCCGCTTCGGCACGCCGGAAGATTTTCAGTTCTTCGTCGACGCCGCGCACGCCGCAGGGCTGGGCGTCATCCTCGACTGGGTACCGGCGCACTTCCCGTCCGACCCGCATGGTCTGGCCCTTTTCGACGGTACGCACCTGTACGAATACGCCGACCCCAAAGAAGGCTTCCACCACGACTGGAACACCCTGATCTACAACTTCGGCCGCACCGAAGTGCGCAACTATCTGGTGGCCAACGCGCTGTACTGGCTGGAGCGTTTCAACATCGACGGCCTGCGGGTGGACGCCGTGGCCTCCATGCTCTACCGCGACTACAGCCGCCCCGCCGGGCAGTGGGTGCCCAACAAATACGGCGGGCGCGAAAACCTCGAAGCCATCGACTTCCTGCGCCGCATGAACCACACCGTCGGCGTGCAGCGGCCCGGCGCCATCACCCTGGCCGAAGAGTCCACCGCCTTCCCCGGAGTGAGCAGGCCGCCATCCGACGATCTGCAAAGCGGCGGCCTGGGCTTTCACTACAAGTGGAATATGGGCTGGATGCACGACAGCCTGAGCTATGTGCAGCGCGACCCGATTCATCGCCAGCATCACCACAACGAACTCACCTTCAGCATGATGTATGCCTATGACGAAAACTTCGTGCTGCCGCTCTCGCACGATGAAGTCGTCCACGGCAAAGGCGCGCTGCTGGCCAAGATGCCGGGCGACCGCTGGCAGCAGTTCGCCAATCTGCGCGCCTATCTCGGCTATCTGTTCGGCCACCCCGGCAAGAAGCTGCTGTTCATGGGAGACGAGTTCGCGCAGGCCTCCGAGTGGCAAGCGGATTACAGCCTCGACTGGGACGCGCTGCAGCACGCGCCGAACCGGGGCATCCAGCGGCTGGTGCGCGACCTCAACCTCACCTACCGCGCCCACCCCGCGCTGCATCAGCTCGACCACCATCCGGGCGGCTTCGCCTGGATTACTTACGACGACGCCACGCAATCGGTGCTGGCCTTCGAGCGCGGCGCTGGAGAGGGTGGCAAGAGTGGCCCATGTGTGGTGCTGTGCAACTTCACGCCCACCCCGCGCCACCACTACCGCATTGGCGTGCCGCAGACCGGACGCTGGGAGGTGCTGATCAACACCGATGACCCGGTCTACGACGGCTCGGGCACCGAGCTTGCGTTGCGTGAAGCCGAGCCGCTGCCCTCGCACGGACGCCCGTTTTCGCTGCAACTCACCCTGCCGCCGCTGGCCTGCGTCATCCTCCATCCCGCCACTTGAAATCGCCATCTGAACCCGCCCATGAACGCCCAGCGCCGCAGCACGGCAACCAAACCCGCCAAGTCCGCCGCGCCCAGCCTGCTGCCGGGGCGGGTGACCACGCTGGGGGCGCAACTCCAGGCGGACGGCGTGCACTTCGCCCTGACCGCGCCGCATGCGCAGGCGGTCGAACTCTGCCTGTTCGCCGCCGACGGCCAGACCGAAATCGCCCGCCTGCCCATGCCCACGCTGCGCGACGGCATCTGGCAGGGGGTTCTGCCCTCGGCGGCGGGGGGCGTGAACGGGCTGATCTACGGCTGGCGGGTGCATGGCCCGTGGGCACCACACGAAGGCCACCGCTTCAACCCGGCCAAGCTGCTGCTCGACCCCTGCGCCCGCGAAGTCGTCGGCCGCTATGACGGCAGCGACATCCACCTCGGCCACGATCCCGCCCACCCCGACCGGCCCGATCCGCGCGACAACGCCGCCACCGCGCTCAAGGCCCGCGTGGTAGCCGATCTGCCGCCCCTCGCCCAGCCGCGCCCGGCCATCGACCCCGCCCAGCGCGTGATCTACGAACTGCACGTCAAGGGCTACACCGCGCAGCACCCCGACGTGCCACCGGCACTGCGCGGCAGTTACGCCGGTCTGGCGCACCCCGCCAGCATCGCCCATCTCAAGGCGCTGGGCATCACCACCGTCAGCCTGCTGCCCATCGCCTTTCGCGCCGACGAAGCCCGGCTGCAGCACATGGGCCTGAGCAATTACTGGGGCTACACCCCCATCGCCTGGAGCGCGCCCGAAACCCGGCTGTGGAGCGGCACGCCGGGCAGCACCCCGCGCAGCGAATTCCGCGCCCTGGTCGATGCCCTGCACGCGGCCGGGCTGGAAGTCATTCTCGACGTGGTCTACAACCACACCGCCGAACTCGACCCGCTCAGCGGCCCCACCCTGTCGCTGCGCGGCATCGACAACGCGCTGTATTACCACCTCGACCCGCAAGACCCCAGCCGCACGCTCGACTGGACCGGCTGCGGCAACAGCCTCAACCTCAACGCCCCGCTGGTGCTGCGCGTGGTCATGGACAGCCTGCGCCGCTGGGTGACCGAGTTCGGCGTGGACGGCTTTCGCTTCGACCTCGCCAGCACCCTGGCACGCGGCACCACGCGGGTGAACAACGACTTCCAGTCCGACGGCGCCTTTCTCAGCGCCATCTCGCAAGACCCGGTGCTGTGCAACTGCCTGCTGGTGGCCGAGCCCTGGGACCTGGGCCCCGGCGGCTACCGGGTGGGCGGTTTTCCGCCCGGCTGGCTGGAGTGGAACGACCGCTTCCGCGACACCCAGCGCGGGTTCTGGCTGCAGCATCAAAACGCGCCCAGCGAATTCGCCACCCGCCTGGCCGGATCGAGCGATGTATTCCACCCGGCGCTGCGCGGGCCGCACAGCAGCGTCAACTTCATCACCGCGCACGACGGCTTCACCCTGCGCGACCTGGTGAGCTACGCCCACCGCCACAACCACGCCAACGGCGAAGACAACCGCGACGGCCACGGCCACAACCTCAGCACCAACAACGGCGTGGAAGGCCCGACCGACCACGCCGACGTGCTCGCCGCCCGCGCCCGGCAGAGCCGCGCCCTGCTCGCGGTGCTGCTGCTCGCCCTGGGCACGCCCATGCTGCTGGCCGGCGACGAACTCGGCCACAGCCAGCGCGGCAACAACAACGCCTACTGCCAGGACAACGCCTTGTCGTGGATCGACTGGGCGCAGGCCGATGTCGCGCTGCGCGACTTTGTGCGCGGCGTGCTGGCGCTGCGGCGCAAGCTCCCGCTGCTGCAAAGCCACGCCTGGTGGGCACCCGCGCCCACGCCGTCCCAACCCGGTGCGGTGTGGTACCGCGCGGACGGCCAGCCGATGGAGCGCGCCGACTGGGAGCGCGACGACCACGGCGCGCTGATGGTGCGGCTCAGCACCGCATCGCAGCAGGTTCTGATCCTCATCAATGCTGAGGGCCAGGAAGTACCTTTCACCCTCGGGCCAGGATCGTGGATTCTTAGACTGTCCAGCGACAATGGTTTCGTCAACCTGGCCCAGGGCAGTCAAAATGGTGACAAGACTCTGCAGTTGGGCGCGCAGCAAACCCTGCCGCCCACCAGTTTGTTGATCGCCACGCAAGAAGGCCCAGCCAGAACGCGTTCAGGAGACCCTCTAGCATGAACCGCATCACCCTCCCCGCCACACCATTCGACGGCCAGCGCCCCGGCACCTCCGGGCTGCGAAAAAAAGTCACCGTGTTCCAGCAACCCGGTTATCTGGAGAACTTCGTGCAGGCGCTGTTCACGGTGCTGGGCGACGCCAGCGGCAAAACCCTGGTGGTCGGCGGCGACGGGCGCTACTACAACCGCGTGGCCATCCAGACCATTTTGCGCATGGCCGCAGCCCACGGCTACGCCCGGGTGCTGGTGGGGCAAGGCGGCATTCTGTCCACCCCGGCGATGAGCGCGGTCATCCGCAGGCGCGGCGCCAGCGGCGGCATCGTGCTGTCGGCCAGCCACAACCCCGGCGGGCCACAGGGCGACTTCGGCATCAAATACAACATCGCCAACGGCGGCCCGGCACCCGAATCGGTCACGGAGGCCATCTATCTGCGCTCGCGCGAAGTCACGGAAATCCGCACCACCGACAGCCTCGATCTGCCGCTGGACGCGCTGGGCACGCATGTCCTGCTGGACACGCAGATCGAAATCATCGACCCCGTGGCCGACTATGCCGCCGTGCAGCGCGCGCTATTCGACTTCGACGCCATCCGCGCCCTGTTCGCGCGCGGCTTCCGCCTGCGCCTGGACACCATGTGGGCGGTGGGCGGCCCCTACGCCAAGGCCATCGTGGAAGGCGAACTCGGCGCGCCGCCCGGCACCGTGGTCAACGCCCAGCCGCTGGAAGACTTTGGCGACCTGCACCCCGACCCCAATCCGGTCAACGCCACCGACCTCATCCATCACATGCAGGCGGCAGACGCCCCGGACATGGGCGCCGCCACCGACGGCGACGCCGACCGCAACATGATCGTCGGCCGCAACTTCGTGGTGTCGCCGTCCGACAGTCTGGCCGTGCTGGCGGCGCACGCCACGCGCATTCCCGGCTACGCCGCAGGTCTGGCGGGCGTGGCGCGGTCCATGCCCACCTCCACTGCGGTCGACCGCGTGGCCGCGGCCCTTGGCATTGCCTGCTATGAAACCCCGACCGGCTGGAAGTTTTTCGGCAATCTGCTCGATGCCGGCAAGGTCACGCTGTGCGGCGAAGAGAGCTACGGCACCGGCTCCAACCACATCCGCGAAAAAGACGGCCTGTGGGCGGTGCTGTTCTGGCTCAACCTCATTGCCATAAGCGGCGAATCGGTCGAGTCGCTGGTGCGCGGCTTGTGGAAAGCGCATGGCCGCTGCGTCTATTCGCGCCACGACTACGAGGGCATTCCCACCGAACAGGCCGACGCCCTGATGCGCGACCTGCGCGCCGCGCTGCCCGTTCTGCCCGGAAACATGCTGGCGGGCGAGCCGGTGGCCGTCGCCGACGACTTCACCTACACCGACCCGACCGACGGCAGCGTGAGCGGCAAACAGGGCGTGCGCATCATTCTGCAAAGCGGCTCCCGCGTGGTGTTCCGGCTCTCGGGCACCGGCACCGAGGGCGCCACCCTGCGCATCTACCTGGAGCACCACGAGCCCGACCCAGCCCGCCATGACCTGCCCGCGCAGCAGGCACTCGCGCCGCTGGTCGCCCTGGCCGAACAGGTGGCCCGCGTGAAACACTGGACCGGCATGGACGCGCCCAGCGTGATGACCTGACATCTTGCTTGACCC
Source organism: Burkholderiaceae bacterium (assembly GCA_016936875.1). Taxonomy (GTDB): domain Bacteria; phylum Pseudomonadota; class Gammaproteobacteria; order Burkholderiales; family Burkholderiaceae_C; genus Thiomonas. The sequence continues at coordinate 25,474 of JAFGXB010000024.1, forward strand.
CTAAAAACACACAGGAGACCTGCCATGAATCAGAACCGCCCCGTCACCCCCCTGTCTCTGCAAGACCGCCAAACCCAGCCGCACATGCTGGTGCGCCGCTCCATCGCTCTGGTTCTGGCGGGCGGGCGCGGTTCGCGGCTCAAGCAGCTCACCGACAAGCGCGCCAAGCCCGCGGTGTATTTCGGCGGCAAGTTCCGCATCATCGACTTTGCGCTGTCCAACTGCGTCAATTCGGGCATCCGGCGCATCGGCGTCATCACCCAATACAAATCGCATTCGCTGCTGCGGCACCTGCAGCGCGGCTGGAGCTTCCTGCGCGCCGAACTCAATGAGATGGTCGATCTGCTGCCGGCACAGCAACGGGTGGACGAGGAGCACTGGTACCGCGGCACCGGCGACGCGGTGTACCAGAACGTGGACATCATCCAGTCGAGCAAACCCGAGTATGTGGTCGTCCTCGCTGGCGATCACGTCTACAAGATGGACTACTCCATCATGCTGCAGGACCACGCACAAAGCGGCGCGCAAGTCACGGTGGGCTGCATCGAAGTGCCGCGCGAGGAGGCCAGCGCCTTCGGCGTCATGGCCATCGATGACAGCCGGAAAATCGTGGAGTTCGTCGAGAAGCCGGCCAATCCGCCGGCCATGCCGGGCAATGACCAGGCCTCGCTGGCCAGCATGGGCATCTATGTGTTCACCGCCGCCTATCTGTACCGCATGCTGGAAGAAGACATGGCCGACGCCACCTCCACGCACGACTTCGGCAAGGACATCATCCCCAAAGCGGTGCGTGAAGGCATGGCGCACGCGCATCCGTTCTCCCTGTCCTGCGTGCAGGGCGGGCAGCAAAGCCAGCCTTACTGGCGCGATGTCGGCACCCTCGACGCATTCTGGGCCGCCAACCTCGATCTCGCCTCGGTGATGCCCGAGCTCAACCTCTACGACACCGAATGGCCCATCTGGACCAGCCAGCGCCAGCTCCCGCCGGCCAAATTCGTGCAAGATCACAACGGCAGCCACGGCAAAACCATCAACATGATGGTGTCCGGTGGCTGCATCATCTCCGGCTCCGCCGTCAGCAATTCGGTGCTGTTCTCCAATGTCCGGGTGCACTCCTTCTGCACCCTCAACGAATGCGTGCTGCTGCCCGATGTGATGGTCAACCGCTCGTGTCGGCTCAACAAAGTCATCGTCGACCGGGGCTGCGTGCTGCCCGAGGGCATGGTGATTGGCGAAGACCCTGCGCTTGACGCCAAACGCTTCGAGCGCACCAGCGGCGGCGTGGTGCTGGTCACCAAAAAGATGCTGCGTGCGCTGGGCGAAGCCGCGCTCAACGAGGAAGACGATGACTGAAACACAGAGGGGAAGCCCCCACGCTTCGGCTTCGCCTGCGCTGCCCCCCGAGGGGGCGCACCCCGCCTTGGGACGGCCCGGCGGCGGGGTGGGCATCCGGCTACTGCAGGTCAGTGCTGAGATTTTTCCGCTGCTCAAGACCGGCGGTCTGGCCGATATTGCCGGCGCCCTGCCCGCCGCCCTCGCGGAAGCGGATTGCGATGTGCGCGTGCTGCTGCCCGGTTTTCCCGCCATCTGCGCGGGCCTTCAAGACGCCGTACCTGTCGGCCAGTTCACACTGCCGTGGGGCGAATCTGTGCAGGTTCTCGCCGGTGTGCTGCCCGCCGTGCCGGGCGCGAGCGGCGCCCCGGTGCGGGCGTATGTGCTGCACGCGCCCGCGCTGTACGACCGCCCGGGCAACCCCTACGAGGACAGCGCGCGCCGTCCTTACGGCGACAACCATCGCCGTTTCGCCGCACTGGCGTGGGGCGCGGTTCGGCTGGCGCGCGACCTCGATGCGGACTGGTCGCCGCAAGTCGTCCACGGTCACGACTGGCATGCCGGCCTGGTTGCCGCCTGCCTGAAACTCACTGCAGGCAAACGCGTGCCCTGCGTCTTCACGGTGCACAACCTGGCGTACCAAGGCATTTTTTCCGCCGATCAGTTCGGCGATCTGGGCCTGCCGCCTGCCGCTTTTCAGATAGACGGGCTGGAGTTCCATGGCCAGATCTCCTTCATGAAAGCCGGGCTGTTCTACGCCGACAAAATCACCACCGTCAGCCCCACTTACGCGCGTGAAATCCAGACGCCCGAGCAAGGCTTCGGCCTCGACGGCCTGCTGCGCACCCGGCGAGGCGATCTGAGCGGCATTCTCAACGCGGTCGATTCTGGCGTGTGGAACCCCGCAAGCGACGCCCTCATCCCACGTCATTACACCGCGGGCCATCTGGGCGGAAAAGCCAGATGCAAGGCCGCGTTGCAAGAGGAAGCCGGACTGGTGGCGAGCAAGGACGCACCGCTCTTCACCGTGGTCAGCCGCCTGACCGAGCAAAAAGGGCTGACTCTGGTGCTCGCCGGCATCGACACCATCGTGCAGGGCGGCGGACAACTGCTGGTGCTCGGCAGCGGCGACCACGAACTGGAAACCGCCTTCGGCCACGCCGCGCAGTTGCATCCGGGACGTGTGGCGCTGCGCATCGGCTACGACGAGCAGTTCGCGCACCGCATCTTCGCCGGCAGCGACATCACCCTGGTGCCTTCGCGCTTCGAGCCCTGCGGCCTCACCCAGATGTACGGCCTGCTCTACGGCAGCCTGCCACTGGTGCGCGCCGTGGGCGGTCTGGCCGACACCGTGACCGACGCCGACCTCGCCACCCTCGACGACGCGACGGCAACGGGCATTGTTTTTGCTAGTTTTTCCGAGGCGGATTACCGCCATGCGGTCCGACGTGCGCTGGCCCTGTATCGCCAGCCGCGCGCCTGGGCGCGGGTGCGGCAAACCGGCATGCAGCAAGATTTCAGCTGGGCGCAAGCGGCCCAGCATTACCGCGCGGTGTACCTTGCCGCCCTCCCGGATTTCTCTCGCACCACCACATGACTCCCGAACCCAACCCGCCCATCCCCGAAGCCGCGTCCATCCCCTTTGTCCACGACACGCCGCCGCACGACGTGGCTGCGCTCAAGCGGGCGATTTCCAACAAGCTGATGTTCCAGATCGGCAAAGACCCGCACTCGGCGCAGCCGGTGGACTGGCTGCACGCGGCGTCCTACGCCGTGCGCGACCTCATGGTGGAGCGCTGGTTCGACACCACGCATCTGCGCAATGCGAAAGACGCCAAGCAGGTCTACTACATGTCGATGGAATTTCTCATCGGCCGCGCCTTCAGCAACGCCCTCATCGCGCTCGAACTCACCGCACCGCTGCGCGCAGCACTGGCCGAACTGGGCGTGGACATGGACGCCGTCGCCGATCTGGAGCCGGACGCCGCACTGGGCAACGGCGGCCTGGGTCGGCTGGCGGCGTGCTTTCTCGACAGCATGGCCACGCTGGGCATTCCCGGTTACGGCTATGGCATTCGCTACGACTACGGCATGTTCCGCCAGACCATCGTCGATGGCCGCCAGGTGGAAACGCCCGACTACTGGCTCACCGCCGGCAATCCGTGGGAATTTCCGCGCCCCGAAGTGGTGTACCGCGTGCAGTTTGGCGGCCACGTCATCAAGGAGGGCGACCGGGCGCGGTGGGTGGATTCCCATGATGTCGAGGCCATGGCCTACGACACCATCATCCCCGGCTATGACACCCAGACCACCAACACCCTGCGGCTATGGTCAGCCAAGGCCACCAAGGAAATCGATCTGAGCGCCTTCAACCGCGGCGACTATTTCGGTGCGGTGGAGCAGAAAAACCATTCCGAAAACGTCTCGCGCGTGCTCTACCCCGACGACTCCACCGACGCCGGGCGCGAACTGCGGCTGCACCAGGAATACTTTTTCTGCAGTGCCAGCGTGCAAGACCTCATGCGCCGCTACCTGCAGACGCACACCACCTTCGACCAGTTCGCCGACAAGGTATCCATCCACCTCAACGACACCCACCCGGTGCTCGCCATCCCCGAGCTGATGCGCCTGTTTCTCGACGTGCATCACCTGCCCTTCAACGATGCCTGGCGCATCTGCCAGGGCGTGTTCTCCTACACCAATCACACCCTCATGTCCGAGGCGCTGGAAACCTGGCCCATCGACATGCTGGGCCGCGTGCTGCCGCGCCACCTGCAGATCATTCTCGACATCAACGCCTACTTCCTCACCCGGCTCACACAAAAGCACGGGCACGACGTGAACCTGATGCGCCATGTCTCTCTGGTCAATGAATCCGGCGGCCGCTCCATCCGCATGGCCTATCTCGCCGTACTCGCCAGCCATTCGGTCAACGGCGTCTCGGCGCTGCATTCCGAGCTGATGCAACAGTCCATCTTTGCCGATTTCGCCAAAATCTGGCCCACCCGCTTCAATAACAAGACCAACGGCATCACCCAGCGCCGCTGGCTGGCTCTGGCCAACCCGCCGCTGGCGGCCTTGCTCGACGAGGCCATCGGCACGCACTGGCGGCGCGACTTGTCCAACCTCGCCAAGCTGCGGCCCATGCTGGGCGATGCCGCCCTCATCCACAAGTTCCAGGCGGCCAAGCGCAGCAACAAGGTGCGTTTCGCGGCCTGGCTGAAGGCGCATCACAACATCACCATTCCGGTGGATGCGCTGTACGACGTGCAGGTCAAGCGCATCCACGAATACAAGCGGCAGTTGCTCAACGTGCTGCACGTCATCACCCGCTACCTGCGCATTCTGGAGCAGCCGGGCAGCGTGACCGTGCCGCGCGTGGTCATCTTCGCGGGCAAGGCGGCGTCGGCCTATCAGATGGCCAAGCTCATCATCCAGCTCATCAACGACGTGGCCAAAACCATCAACAACGATGACCGCGTGGGCGATCTGCTCAAAGTCGTGTTCGTGCCCAACTACAGCGTGAGCGCCGCCGAGGTCATCATTCCCGCGGCCGATCTGTCCGAGCAGATTTCCACCGCGGGTACCGAGGCGTCGGGCACCGGCAATATGAAACTGGCGGTCAATGGCGCGCTCACCATCGGCACGCTCGACGGCGCCAATGTGGAAATTCAGGAGAACGTCGGCGCGGACAACATCTTCATCTTCGGCATGAACGCAGGCGAAGTGACCGATCTGCGCATGACCGGCTATCAGCCCCATGCCATCGCCAGCGCCAACCCCGAGCTGTGGCGGGTGCTCGAGACCCTGCGCGACGGCC
>JAFGXB010000182.1 GCA_016936875.1 Burkholderiaceae bacterium
CGGGGCGGTTCAGCCACCAATCGGTGGCCGTTTCCATTTTGATGGCGCGGAGCGCCATCGGCGCGATGGGGCGAGACTTCGGCAACACCAGCCGTGACATCGCGTTACGTCTCTAAACTGTGGATTTTTAACGCCAAATTGACGAGACAAGCGGCGCGAAGGATTTACAAGAAGTGCTTGTCGCACGCATCATTGTGAGCCTACTCTTTGCAGCATCATGTCCGCCACTTCGATTGCCGCTTCCGCTTCAACCCCGTCCAAGGCGCTCCCCGGCCTGGCGCACGCGTTGGTGCAGGCTGAGTTGCTGCCACGCACACTTGTTGAGCAAATCCATCAGCGCGGGCAAGAAACCCGCACCAGCTTCATCGCGACCTTGATCGGCAGTGGTTCGATGAACGCACCTGATCTGGCGCATTGGGTGAGCAAGACGTTTTCATTGCCCCTGCTCGACCTGGACGCGTTTGATCCAACGCGGTTGGCCACAGGCGCGATCGACTCGAAAATCATCCAGGCCTACAAAGTGCTGCCGTTGCTCAAGCGGGGCAATCGCCTGGTGGTGGCCACGGCCGATCCCGCGGATCACGAAGCCGAAGACAAGATCAAGTTCCAGTCTCAGGCCCAGATTGAGCTGGTTGTCGTCGAATACGACAAATTGACCCGCATCATCGACCAGGCCGGGCAATCGGCGAACAGCCAGATTTCTGCTCTGGTTGGAGAAGACTTTGATCTTGGCGATCTGAGCGATGGCTCCGAGCCAACAGAGTCCAAGGAGCAAGCCAACGAGGTTGACGATGCGCCGGTGGTGCGCTTCTTGCAGAAAATGTTGATCGACGCGATCAATATGCGCGCGTCCGATCTGCACTTCGAGCCCTTCGAGCACTTCTATCGCATCCGTTTTCGCGTGGACGGAGAGTTGCGCGAAATTGCGCAACCGCCGGCCTCCATCAAGGAAAAAATTGCCTCGCGGATCAAGGTGATTTCCAAACTCGACATCGCCGAGCGCCGCGTCCCCCAGGACGGGCGCATGAAATTGCGCATCAGCCCGGAAAAATCCATCGATTTTCGGGTGAGCACCCTGCCCACGCTGTACGGCGAAAAAGTTGTGATGCGGATTCTGGATTCTTCCGCGGCCAAACTCGGTATCGACGCGCTGGGCTACGAGCCGGAGGAGCGGGAAAAACTGCTGCGCGCCATTCGCCGCCCCTACGGCATGATTCTGGTGACAGGCCCGACCGGCAGCGGAAAAACCGTCTCGCTGTATTCCTGCCTGAACATTCTCAATCAGCCTGGAGTCAATATCTCCACTGCCGAAGATCCGGCGGAAATCAACCTTCCTGGCATCAACCAGGTCAACGTCAATGAAAAGGCCGGGCTGAATTTCGCCAATGCCCTGCGCGCTTTCCTGCGCCAGGATCCCGACATCATCATGGTTGGCGAGATCCGCGACCTGGAAACTGCCGACATCTCCATCAAGGCGGCGCAAACAGGCCACCTTGTGCTGTCCACGGTGCACACCAATGATGCGCCCACCACACTGACCCGGCTGATGAATATGGGCGTGCCCGCGTTCAACATCGCCTCCAGCGTCATTCTCATCACGGCGCAACGCTTGGCGCGCAAACTTTGCACACAGTGCAAAACCCCTGTCGACCTCCCGGCGGAAACCCTGCTGGAAGCAGGATTCCGTGAGGAAGATCTCGACGGTAGCTGGAAACCCTACAAGGCAGGGAAGTGCAATGCCTGCGGTGGATCGGGCTACAAAGGCCGCCTCGGCATTTATCAGGTCATGCCCATTACAGAAGAAATACAACGCATCATCCTTAACCACGGCACGGCCATGGACATCGCAGAGCAAGCACGCAAGGAAGGCGTGCGCTCGCTGCGGGAGTCCGGGCTGATCAAGGTGAAACAGGGGATCACGTCCCTGGAAGAAATCATCGCCGTGTCCAACGAGTAAAACGGGGGAAGCATCATGGCTACAGCAACAGCCCGGACAGCGAAGGAAGCGCTGTTCCAGTGGGAAGGCAAAGACCGGCAAGGCAAGCTCCAGCGTGGCGAATTGCGCGCGGGCAGTGAGGCCATCGTTTCGGCGTCTTTGCGTCGCCAGGGCATTCTGGTGACCAAAGTCAAGAAGCGTCGGCTGAACAGTGGCAAAGCCATCAAGGCCAAGGACATTTCCACCTTCACTCGCCAGATGTCCACCATGATCAAGGCGGGGGTTCCCTTGCTGCAATCGTTTGACATCGTCGGGCGCGGCCACCCCAACCCGAACATGGCCCGCCTGATCATGGACATCCGCGGCGATGTGGAAACCGGCACCAGCTTGTCGAACGCCTTTCGCAAGCATCCCAAATACTTCGACGCGCTGTATTGCAACCTGGTCGAGGCGGGAGAGACCGCCGGTATGCTCGAACTGGTGCTCGACCGTCTGGCCACTTACCAGGAAAAGTCGCTGGCCATCCGCAGCAAAATCAAGAGCGCGCTGACCTACCCCATTGCGGTGATGGTTGTGGCATTCGTGGTGGTGTCCATCATCATGCTGTTCGTCGTGCCGGTGTTCACCGATGTGTTTTCCCAGTTTGGCGCCAGCCTGCCCGCCCCCACGCTGATGGTGGTGGCCATATCGAATTTTTTCGTGCATTACTGGTACATCCTGTTTGGCACCATTTTCCTCGGCGGCTACTTCTTTCTGCAGTCGTGGAAAAAGTCCATCAAGATGCAGGAAACCATGGACCGGCTGCTGCTGCGCGTGCCAGTTTTCGGCAAGCTGGTGCGCCTGGGCGCGCTGGCGCGCTGGACACGCACCCTCGCCACCATGTTCGGCGCCGGTGTGCCTTTGGTGGAAGCGCTGGACGCCGTGGGCGGCGCTGCCGGGAATATTGTTTATCTGCGCGCCACGGAAAAAATTCAGCAGGACGTGTCCACCGGCACCAGCCTGACCACCTCCATGCAAACGCAGCAGGTCTTCCCGCCGCTGGTCATCCAGTTGACCTCGATTGGTGAAGAATCCGGCTCGCTCGACTCCATGCTGAGCAAGGCGGCCGACATTTACGAAGCGGAAGTGGACGAACTGGTGAAAAACCTCTCCGCGTTGTTGGAGCCCATCATCATCGTGTTCCTCGGCGTGATCATTGGCGGTCTGGTCGTGGCGATGTATTTGCCCATCTTCAACCTCGGCAAGGTTGTCGGTTGATGCCCGACTTCAGTGCGCTGCCCTTGAGCTTCTGGATTCTTGCCGCCGGGCTGTTCGGTCTGGCGGTGGGAAGTTTTCTGAACGTGGTCATTTACCGCCTGCCTGTCATGATGGAGCGGCAATGGCAGGCCGATGCCCACGCCACACTCCATCCGGATGCCGGGAGTGCGCCACCTGAGCGCTTCGATCTGGCCGCGCCGCGTTCGCGCTGTCCGTCTTGCGGTCACCAGATCACCTGGTGGGAAAACATTCCTGTGTTGAGCTATGTCTTGCTGCGCGGTCGCTGCTCGGCCTGCGGCACGGCGATTTCCTTGCGCTATCCGCTGGTCGAACTCATCACCGCGCTGCTGAGCGCTGCGGTGGTCTGGCGCTGGGGGGCGGGTTGGGACAGCGTGGCCTACATCGCCCTGCTCTGGTCGCTCATCACCCTGGCGCTGATCGATTTCGACACCACACTGCTGCCCGACAGCATCACCCTGCCGCTGCTCTGGCTCGGGCTGATCTGGCATGTTTTGCTGCATCCCGATCAACTCTCCAGCGCGGTCTGGGGCGCTGTGATCGGTTACCTCGCGCTTTGGACGGTGTATCAAGGTTTCAAACTCCTGACCGGCAAGGAGGGCATGGGCTTTGGCGACTTCAAGCTGCTCGCCGCACTGGGTGCCTGGTTCGGTGTGACAGCGCTTTTGCCCATCATCTTGTTGTCCAGTATTTGCGGTGCCATCATCGGCATCGCCCTGCAACTCCTGAAGTTGACGGAACGCGGTCGACCCATTCCCTTCGGCCCCTTCCTGGCTGCGGCCGGCATTTTGCTGCTGTTCATCGGGCCGAACACACTGGTGGCCTACATCCTCCCCGCCACAGGAGCATGACCCCCGCACAACGCCTGCGGATCGGGCTGACCGGTGGCATCGGGTCGGGCAAGTCGGCGGTTGCAGATCTGCTCGCTGCGCAGGGCGCGGCCATTGTGGATGCGGATGCGCTTGCGCACCAGCTTACCGCGCCCGGGGGGCTTGCAATGCCCTCCTTGGTCCAGGCGTTTGGAGCCGGGATTTGCAACGCGCAGGGCGCACTGGACCGAACCGTCATGCGCGACCTCGCGTTCCGCGATCCACAAGCGCGCATGCGGCTCGAATCCATCCTGCATCCGCTGATCGGCGCAGCGATGCGGGACGCTGCATCCCGCGCCGAGGGCGACTACCTCGTGTTCGTCGTGCCCCTGCTGGTTGAACAACTCAACCGTTGGCGACCGCAGATTGACCACCTCTGCGTGGTGGACTGCCCCGAAGCGCTGCAAATCGCGCGAGTGCGTGCGCGTTCCGGCCTCACGACCGAAACCATTACGGCCATCCTCGCCGCGCAGGCCACGCGGGCGCAGCGCCTGGCCGTCGCAGACGACGTCATCGACAACAGCACAGACCTGCAAAGCCTCGCCCTGCAGGTTGAGGCTTTGCATGCAAAATATGCGGCGCTGACGCGCAGAAATTGAGTTCGGCGGCAGCTTGCATGACAATGCCTGCAACCGTCATATTCCCCTCCGATGGCAAGTGACCATCAGCGTGCTCACCCAAGCTTGCCACAGCAGACCAAACCGGATCGCCCTGTGATTCTGTACGAATATCCCTTGCATGAACGCGTGCGCACACTGCTCCGACTGGAGCATCTGTTCCGGCGCGTTGACGTGCTGCAGCAGAGTGCGCTTGCGGAGCATCACCATTTCGCCCTGATCACCCTGTTCGAACTGATGGACGTCGCGGCGCGGCAGGATCTGAAATCGGAAATCCTCAAAGAACTTGAGCGTCAGAGACAAGGTTTCATCGCCTACCGCGGCAACCCCGCCGTTGCCGAAACGGCGCTCGACGCCGTGCTCGAAGAAACCGATCAGGCGTTTGCCGCACTGAGTCAGCAGCAGGGCCGCATCGGGCAAAACCTGCAGGACAATGAGTGGCTCATGGCCATCCGCAGCCGCGCCAATATCCCGGGCGGCACATGCGAATTCGACCTGCCCGCGTATTACGCCTGGCAGCATCTGCCACAGCAACAACGCCAAACCGACCTGGCACGCTGGATGCGCTTGTTTGCTCCACTGGCCAGCAGCGTCGAACTGTTGTTGCGCCTGCTGCGCGACGCCGGAAGCACGCGCAAAATCCAGGCGGTGAGCGGCGCCTATCAGCAGCAGCTCGCGGGCAAAACGTATCAACTGCTGCGACTGCGCATCGATGGCGCCCTGGGGCTGGTTCCAGAAATCACCGGTCACCGTCTGATGGTGTCGGTACGCTTCATGCAGCCTGATGCCGATTGGCACATGGCACTCTCGGCAGACGAGGTGCCGTTTGAAATGACCTTATGTCCTTAAGCCGATTTGTCATGGACGCCACACAACCAACCGCCAAGACGCGCCAGGTCCGCTGCCCGCATTGCGGCACATTCACGGTCTACAGCACCAGCAACCCATGGCGGCCGTTTTGCAGCGAGCGCTGCAAATCCATCGACTTTGGCGCCTGGGCCGCCGAGAGCTACCGCGTGCAAGCCAAGCCGGAACTTGCCGATTTCGACGAGATTGATACCCTGGACCAACAGCCCGCGCGCGACAACAAGCCGCACTGACTCAGCCACGCAGTGGTCAGCGTGGGCCGCGCTCTTGGTTCAGCCAGTCCAGCACCGGCAGGGCACCAGGCAATACAGGAGACACCGTCACCGGCAGTGTTTGCCAGGCGAGTTGCTGGCCCTCAAGCCCTTGCGGCTCCCCACTCCAAGCGGTGATGCGGCAGAACTGCAAATCCACCAAGGCATGCGGATAGTCCATCCGCAGACTGCGCCAATACTGCGCCTCGATCACCGCCACGCCCAGTTCTTCCTCAAATTCTCGGGTCAGCGCCTGCACCAGCGATTCTCCCGCTTCGAGCTTGCCCCCCGGAAACTCCCAATATCCCGCATAGGGTTTGCCGGGCGGCCGCGACGCCATGAGAAACGCGCCGTCCTGGCGCAGCATCAGCCCAACAGCAACGGCGATGGGTTGACGCGCTGGCGTCATTTCGCGGTGCGGCCCGCGTAATCGCGGGCGAACTGCCAGGCCACGCGACCCGAGCGCGAGCCCCGCTCCAGCGCCCAGACCAGCGATTCCTGCAGCGCCTTGTCCATCTGCTTGTCGGCCACACTGAAGGCCGCCAGCCAGTGTGCCGCGATGCGCAGATACTCGTCCTGGCTGTAGGGGTAAAAGCTCACCCACAGCCCAAAGCGTTCGGACAGGGAAATTTTTTCCTCCACCACCTCGCCCGGATGGATTTCGCCGTTTTCCAGATGCCTGTAGCTCAGGTTTTCCTGCAGATACTCGGGCATGAGATGCCGACGATTGGACGTGGCGTAGATCAGCACGTTGTCGGCCGTGGCGCTGACCAAGCCGTCGAGCACCGATTTGAGCGCCTTGTAGCCCGGCTCGCCTTCCTCGAACGACAAATCGTCGCTGAACACAATGAAGCGCTCGGGCCGCGCCGCAAGCAGATCGGTCAGTTCGGGAAGATCGACCAGATCGGCCTTGTCCACCTCGATCAGCCGCAGCCCCTGACGCGCGAATTGATTGAGACTGGCCTTGACGAGCGAAGACTTGCCCGTACCGCGCGACCCG
>JAFGXB010000183.1 GCA_016936875.1 Burkholderiaceae bacterium
AGGAGGTGAGTGCGTGACATCAGGGGTGGGCGGCGGAGGCCGCCTGCGCAGGGGCGACCGCGACGGGCGCAGGCAGATACAAGGGCCCGGCCTGGCCACAGCCACCGAGCAAAGCAACCACACCCATTGCGGCAATCAGGCGCGCGGCGACACGAGAAAAACGGGGTCGATTAAGCTGTATGTTCATTGAAAATCAGTGTATCAGCCACCCCATGCCCGACACCCTCGACGATACCCGTTACCTGCAGATCGCCGAACAGGCCATGGCGGCGATAGAGGCCGCGGCCGACGCCGCCGATCTCGACTCCAAACGCGATGGCGCCGTGCTGCGCCTGGAACTCGACAGCGGCGATCAAGTCATCGTCAACCTGCAGCAACCCACCCACCAGCTTTGGCTGGCATCGCGTGCTGGTGCGCATCACTATGTGTGGAGCGGCAGCCATTGGTGCGACACTCGCACGAGCGAAACGCTGGGCGCGGCCTTGCAGCGCGTCATGGACACTCTTGGCGCCGCGCCGCTGAACCTGCCCGCGCTGTGACAACAGGCAAACAGGCGGGCAGCGTCAATCGCGTAACAGGCTCTAATCGCCGCTTTTGAACAGATTGAGGATGGAGTCCCGTTCCGCGGGCGTGATGTCCGGGGCAGGCATCGGGTCGCTCAATCCCAGGCTGCGTACCCCAGAGCCATCGGCGAAATTACTGTAGACCGGCTCGCCGTTTTCCACCACGACGCCCGCAGGCTGCGGGTAGCTGGCGACGGGCACGCCCTGCAGTGCGGTTTGCATGTAGCGAATCCAGATCGGCAAAGCGAGCGCGCCACCAGTTTCCTTGTTGCCCAGCTTTTTCGGCGTGTCGTATCCCACCCAGGCAATGCCCACCAGGCCGGGCTGGAAGCCGCAGAACCAGGCGTCCAGAAAATCGTTGGTTGTCCCGGTTTTGCCGTACAGGTCAGGCCGCTTGAGCGTGGCCTGCGCCCGCGCCGCGGTGCCAGTACGCGTGACTTCCTGCAGCAGGCTGTCCATCACATAGGCGTTGCGTGGAGAGATGACGCGGAGCGCTTCGTCTCCCGCACGTTGCGGCTTGTCCTGAAACAGCACTTGCCCCTGTGCATCCGTGATCTTGCTGACGAGGTAGGGCTTGAGCAGATAGCCGCCATTGGCAAACACGCTGTAGGCCCGCGCCATTTGCAAGGGCGTGACCGTGCCAGCGCCCAGCGCCAGCGTGAGATAAGGCGGCTGGCGGCTGGCGTCAAAACCGAAGCGCGTGCTCCAGGTTTGCGCAAACTTCGGACCGATGCTGTCGAGCACGCGGATGGCGACCATATTCTTCGATTGCGCCACCGCACGGCGCAGGCTGATTGGCCCCTCATATTTGCCGTCGTAATTTTTTGGCTCCCACGATTCACCGCCGGTCTGCGCGGCAGAAAAAAACAGCGGCGCATCGTTCACCACGGTCAGTGGCGTGATGCCTTTTTCCAGTGCGGCCGAGTAGATGAAGGGTTTGAAGCTCGACCCCGGCTGCCGCCACGCCTGCGTGGCGTGGTTGAACTTGTTGCGGGCGAAATCCATCCCGCCCACCATGGCGACAATCGCGCCGTTGTTCGGATTCATCGACACGAATGCCGACTGCACCTGAGGCAACTGCGTGATGACCCACTGATCCTGGCCGTCAGCCGCCAGCCAGACCACGGCGCCGGCCCGCAGCTTGGTGGCGGGCTGCGCCTTGTCCGACAAGCCGAGCGCGCGCACCTGGCGCAGTCCGGCTCCCGAGATCGAGGCGATCTGCCCCGCCTCGGTCATCACCTTCACCTGCGTGGGCGTCGCGCTCAGGACCACGCTGCATTGCATGCCGTCCGCGGGCGTCCGGTCGGCGCAGGCCTGCTCGATTGCACCGGGAATCGCGTCGACGGCACGAGGCAACTCGATGAAGGCGTCCGGCCCGCGATACGGCTGGCGCAGTTCATACGACAGCACCCCGCCTTGCACGGATTTCCAGGCCGCGAACTGGTCGCGGGCGCGGATGGTGGTGTAGACGTTCAGCCCGCGGGTGTAGGCGGCTTCCCGGTAGCGATCGAACACCATCTGGCGCACCGTCTCCGTGATGTAGCCCGCATGGATGTCCTGGTCGGGCTGCGCCGTGCGCAGCGCCAGCGGCTCATTCTGTGCCTGCTGCGCCTGCGTCGGGCTGATCCAGCCGAGTTGTTGCAGACGCGCCAAAACGTGCAATTGCCGCTGCCGCGCGCGCTGCGGATTGCTGATGGGGTTATAGGCCGAGGGCGCCTTGGGCAAGCCTGCGAGCATGGCCATCTGCGCGAGCGACAACTGATCCAGCGGTTTGGCGAAATAGGCTTGCGCCGCAGCGCCAAAACCGTAGGCTTTGCGTCCCAGAAAAATCTGGTTCATATAGAGCTGCAGGATTTGATCCTTGCTCATCTGCTGCTCGATTTTCAGCGCCAGCAGCACCTCGAACAGCTTGCGGGTGAAGGTCTTTTCGCGCGACAGGTAGAAATTGCGCGCCACCTGCATGGTGATGGTTGATGCGCCCTGGCTGCGTGAGCGCTCCAGATTGGCCAGCAGAGCGCGGGCGACGCCCGGCCAATCGATGCCGCCATGCTGATAGAAGCGGTCATCCTCGGTGGCGAGCACCGCTTTTTTCATCAGATCGGGAATCTGCCCGATCGGTACAAACACCCTGCGCTCTTCGCCAAATTCTCCGAGCAACAGACCATCGGCGGAATACACCCGCAGCGGCAATTGCGGTTGGTAGTTTTGCAACTCCGAAATGTCTGGCAGACGCGGCCAACTGAACGCCAGAACCAGACCCACGGTAAGCGCAGCAGCCAGCAACAGCCCGGTTGCGACGACCACCAAACCAGCCAGCGCGCGCAGCCACCAGGGCTTGCGCGTGCGCGGTGTTGAGGACGGGGGGGAAGCAGGCGTCGAGCTCATGAAGTCAGGCGGATGGATGCGTCCGCGGAGCGGCTGGTGATGCGAGGCAGTCGCATTCAGGAAAGAGGTGGCCGCCATTTCGGCGCCAAGGCATCGGGATGGTACGGCGAAAATTTTGTTGCAAATTATAAAAAACGGCACCGTTGTGCCGTAAGAATGCTCAACAAACGTCGCGGCAGGCGCCCAAGCAAGTGTCGTGGGAGTTTTGCAACGCTTTTCCGCTAAGCCGGGGTTTACACGTTATTGAATCAAGGACTTGTTGGTAGGATCGAAGAAAAAATATGCATTCGCAGCACAAACAATCCGTAGCGCGAACGGGGGTCAGCACGCATTTCGATGCGCCTGCAAGCTGGCATTCGATTCTGCGCACAACGTTGCAAATCCAATCGGGGGGTCTTCAGTGGCCACATTAGGCAGTCTGTTTCGCAAGCGCCACGCGCCGATGATCGGGCTGGACATCAGCAGCTCCAGCGTCAAGCTCGTTGAACTCGACATGGACGACCGCGGCCAGTACACCTTGCTGCGCGCCGCCATGGAACCCCTCGAAAAAGGCTCTGTGGTCGACGGCAATATCGAGAAGCTCGACGATGTGGTCGAAGCCGTGCGCAAGGTTGTTCGCAAAAGCGGCACCAAGGCCAAGCAGGTCGCCATGGCCTTGCCGCCGTCCGCCGTCATCACCAAAAAAATCGTTCTTCCTGGCGAATTGCGCGAAGAAGAAATCGAAGTGCAGGTGGAGAGCGAAGCCAATCAGTACATTCCGTTTGCTATTGATGAGGTAGCGCTCGATTTCAGTGTCCTCGGTCCCAGCGCCACGTCGCCCGGAGATCAGGAAGTGCTGATTGCAGCCTCTCGGCGTGAAAAAGTGGATGACCGTCGCGGCATCGCCGAGGCCGCCGGGCTCAAGCCCGTGGTCATGGACATCGAGGCGTTCGCCTCGCGCCTTGCGGCGCAGCGCCTGATTGAGCGGCTGCCGCGCGCCGGCCTGGATCTGCTCGTTGCCATGTTTGAAGTCGGCGCAACCTCCACCAGTCTGCAGGTTCTGCGTAATGGCGAAACCCTGTATGACCGCGACCAGGCTTTCGGTGGCGCCCAGCTCACCCAGATGATCGCCCGCACCTATGGGTTTTCACTGGAAGAGGCAGAGTCCAAGAAGCGTGCCGCCGATCTCCCAGACGACTACGCCACCCAGGTGCTCGCTCCTTATATGGACAGCCTCACGCAGGAAGTGGCACGGGCGCTGCAGTTTTTTTATCGGGCCACGCCGTTTGGCCGCGTCGACTACATCCTGCTGGCAGGGGGGTCGTCCGCCTTGCCGGGGCTGGCCGAGAAAATCACCGCCACGGCTTCCGTCGCCTGCATGGTCATCAATCCGTTCGAAGGCATGGCTGTGGCCGAATCCGTCCGCGAGAAAAAGCTGCGCAGTCAGGCGCCGTCCTACCTGACCTGTTGTGGTCTGGCGATGCGGCGTTTCATGCAATGACGCAGCAACGGGATCTGTCATGAATATCGTGTTGATCAATCTTCTTCCCCACCGGGATGCCAAGCGCAAAAAACGGCGCGAGGCGTTCTATGCGGGTGTTTTCGCATCCATTCTGGTGGGTGGCCTGGTGCTGGCACTGGGGTATACCGTGCTGAGTGAAATGATCACGCAGCAGCAAAGTCGCAACGATTTTCTGAAGGCCGAGAACGCCAAGCTCGATAGCCAGATCAAGGATATCGCCTCGCTCAAGGCCGAAATCGAGGCGCTGCGGGCGCGGCAAGAAGCCGTTGAAGGCTTGCAGGCTGATCGCAATCTGCCGGTGCATCTGTTTGATGATCTGACGAAAGATGCCCCGGTCGGCGTGCAACTGTCGCAAATCCGCCAGGACGGCAACACGGTGCTCATTCAGGGCGTGGCGCTCAGCCAGGAGCGGGTTGCCGACTTTCTGCGCAACCTGGGTCGGCCAGATGGCTGGCTCGAAAAACCCGAGTTGATCGAAATCCGCTCGCAAATCGCTCCCGCCAGCGCAGGCAATACGGCGCGTGTCGTGGCGCAGTTCCAGTTGCGCGCCACTCTCAAGCGGCCCACTCCGGCGGGCGCGGCGTCTGGTGCCGCTGCGGCCACTCCATCGAAGTCGTGAGGCGACACATGGCGACCTCCAGTCTCTCAAAAATCGACCTGAGCGGTGTGTTTCAGGACATATCCGCGCAGTTTCGTGGTCTCAACCCCAACGATCCCGGCGCTTGGCCCAAATGGCCGCGTTACACCGTTTATGCGGCCGCCTTGGCTCTGACGCTGGGCCTGGGCTGGTACGCGTGGCTGTCTGGTACGCGCGATCAGCTCACCTCGGCGCAGCAGGAAGAAGTCACCCTGCGCGACCAGTACAAAAGCAAGCTCGAACAAGCCGTCAGCCTCGACCTGCTC
This sequence comes from Burkholderiaceae bacterium, assembly GCA_016936875.1. Taxonomy (GTDB): domain Bacteria; phylum Pseudomonadota; class Gammaproteobacteria; order Burkholderiales; family Burkholderiaceae_C; genus Thiomonas. The sequence goes on from JAFGXB010000183.1 coordinate 5,353, forward strand.
AAGGCGCAAAAGGCCCAGGTGCAGCAGTACGTGGCCCTGCTTGAAAAGCAATTGCCGAGCAAGGCCGAAATGGACGCGCTGCTCTCGGACATCAATCAGGCCGGTATCGGACGGGGTTTGCAATTTGAGCTGTTCAAACCGGGCCAGGTGGACGTGAAGCCGTACTACGCCGAGTTGCCCATCTCGATCAAGCTGCAGGGCGGCTATACCGATCTGGCCGGTTTTGCCACCGACATCGCCAAGCTTTCGCGCATTGTCACGCTCAACAACATCAGCCTGACGGCCAATACCGGCAAGTCGGGTGCGCCGATGGTCATGGACGCAACGGCCAAAACCTTCCGCTATCTCGACGCGGATGAAATTGCCGCGCAGGCGAGCGCAGCGAAAAAGACCGGAGGCCAGAAATGAGCGCACAGCATCGCAGCCCGCGCCTCCATTGGATTGCCGTTGCCTTGGCGTCAGCGGCCGTGCTGTCGGCTTGCGGCCAGCAGCACGAAGATCTGCGCGCCTGGATGGCGCAGCAACGCGCCAATATGCATCCGCGCATCAAGCCCATTGAGCCGCCCAAGCCTTTCATTCCCGCGGCCTACAACCCTGCGGAGGGAACAGACCCGTTCTCTGCAGTCAAGCTGGAGGTTGGCGTCAGGCAGGAAGTGCAGCAACTCAACCCGCTGTTGCAGGCGGAACTGGCCCGGCCCAAACAGCCGCTTGAGGCCTATTCGCTCGACCAGATCCAGATGGTCGGCAGCGTCAAGGTTGCGGGGCAGCAGTACGCCCTGCTCAAGGCGGGCAACTTGCTGTACAGGGCGCATGTGGGCGAGTACGCCGGTCAGCATTTCGGAAAAATCACCAAAATCACCGATAGCGAAGTCGATTTGAGGGAGTTGGTGCAAGACGCTACAGGCGACTGGGTCGAACACCCGGCAACCCTTCAATTGCAGGAGAGCACACAATGAATACGCCTTTCAAACGGCATGTGGGGGCAGCACTTTTGGCCGTTGCGGCTGCATTGAGTGTCTGCGCCAGTCCGGCGCAAGCGGCAAACAACGCCATCCAGAACGTCAGCGCCAGTCGGCAAGGCACAGAAACGGTGGTGCAAATCAACCTGGAGCAAGCGCTGGCGGCTCCGCCCAATGGTTTTGTCATTGACCAGCCGGCCCGCATCGTGCTCGATTTTCCTGGAGTGGTTTCCGCGCTCGATCGGCAGACCGTCAACTTCGAGCAAGGCAACCTGCGCTCAGCCAATGTGGTGCAAGCCCAGGGGCGCACGCGTGTCGTGCTCAACCTGCGTCAGTCCGCCACTTACAAAACCCAGATCGAAGGCAACCGGCTCCTGGTGCTGCTCAACACCACGCACGAGCAGGCCGCTGCCACCTCGGCCGCCACTGGCGCGCCGCAAGCGCAAACCGTGCACTTCGCAGACAACCTCAATACGCAACAAGTTGCGCTGCGCGCCATCAATTTCAAGCGCGGCACAGATGGCGCCGGCCGCGTGATTGTCAATCTGCCCAACAACCAGGTGGGCGTGGACATTCATCAGCAAGGCCAGAACATCGTGGTCGATTTCCTCAAGACCTCGCTGCCCGCCGATCTGCGCCGCCGTCTTGATGTGACCGACTTCGCCACCCCGGTCACCTCCATCACCACCTTCCAGATGGGGGACAAGGTGCGCATGGTCATCCAGCCCAATGGAGACTATGAGCAAAGCGCCTACCAGGCCGATGACCAGTTTGTGGTTGAACTGCGCCGCACCCAGCCCAACCCGGACGCCCTGGTGCAGGGCAACGGCCCCGGCTTCCACGGCCAGAAACTCTCGCTCAATTTCCAGAACATCGACGTGCGCTCGCTGCTGCAGGTTTTTGCAGACTTCACGCATCTCAACGTGGTGGTCAGCGACTCCGTGACCGGCAACCTCACCCTGCGCCTGAAAGACGTGCCTTGGGATCAGGCCTTGCAGGTCATCCTGCGGGCCAAAGGGCTGGGCGAGCGCAAGGAAGGCAACGTGCTGTGGATTGCCCCGCGCGACGAAATTCTCGCCCGTGAAAAGGCCGACCTTGAGGCGAAAAAATCGCTCAGCGCACTGGAGCCGGTGAAGTCCGAAACCTTCCAGCTCAACTACCAGAAGGCAACCACGGTGGTTGCCATGCTGACAGGTGCCGCCGGCGGCGCGCAGTCGGGCGCCGCTGCCGCTCCCTCGCCCATTCTGCTGCCCGGTCTCTCCAGTTCGGCGGCGCCAACCTCCCGCATTCTCAGCCCACGCGGGACGGTGCTGGCTGATCCGCGGACCAACCAGATCTTTGTGACAGATATTCCGTCCAAACTGGAAGAAGTTGCCAAACTCATTGCCAAGATCGACAAACCCGTGCGTCAGGTGATGATCGAGGCCCGGATTGTCGAGGCCAGTGATCAGTTCGGTCGGAGTTTGGGCGTGAAGCTTGGATTTCTGGATGCGCGTGGGCTACAGGGCGGAGTGCCAGGATTCGGCACAGGAAATAACCGCGTTGCAGTCACTGGGAATTACCTCGGAGTTGGTGAACAAACGAATCAGGCGACCGTGACCAGCGGTTCTTATATCCCTGATACCCAATTCGTCAATCTGCCCGCGTTCGGCTTAGCTGGCAGCCTGCTTGCCGGTGCAACGCCGAGTTCGCTGGGCATTAGCCTGTTCAATGCTGCGGCCAATCGCTTCATTAACCTTGAGCTGTCCGCGATGGAGGCTGATGGCAAAGGCAAGATCATTTCTTCACCGCGGGTCATTACTGCCGACTTGAGCAAGGCCACCATCGAGCAGGGGACGGAAATTCCCTATCAGCAAGCCACCTCCAGCGGCGCAACCGCGGTGACCTTCAAGAAGGCCGTCTTGAGCCTGGATGTCACGCCACAAATTACGCCAGATGGCAATGTCATCATGAATGTCGAAATTCATAAAGACAGCCCCGGAGCATCGACGGCGGGCGTGCCTTCCATCAATACCAATACGGTGACCACGCAGGTTCAGGTTGAAAACGGCGGGACCGTCGTGCTGGGTGGAATTTATACCTCTCAGGAACAGAACCAGACGGATAAGGTGCCCTTGCTAGGCGATATTCCTGTGCTGGGAAATCTGTTCAAAAACAATAGCAAGATGTATAACAAAAATGAGCTGATGGTTTTCCTGACGCCAAAAATTGTGACCAGTGCGGATTTGTCGCAATGATTTTCTTGGATTTAATTTTGAGGCGAATATGAAAGTGATCCAGAATCAGTTCCTGATTTTACTTGTGGGAATGATGGGTGCTCTTGCACTTACCTCTTGCGGTGGGGGGTCAAATAGCGCAGGGACACCTCTTCTTGGGAGCAAGACCACGATGAGCAGTACCATCACCACGAACCCAAGTGGAACCGTAACGTCCGGAAACCCGGTGACTGTGACCTACCAATTGAAAGATAAATTTGGTGATGGCGTTCCCAATGAACTAGTTCTTTTCGCCGTTGGAAGTACTGCTCCTGGAAACTATCAGTGCTTGACTACGCAAAATGTGGCGAATCCTGGTTGCGCATCAACGACTGATGGGTCAGGAAATGCATCGATCGTGTTGAAAGCGAGTGTTGCTACCGCTGTTTCTATCCAAGTGACCGGCGCCCTAGTGCCAGCAGGTAGCGTCACGCCCCCCATCTCTGTGGCCTCAGCAGTCAGCGCACCGTATTCAACGCAGGTGTCGTTTACCTATACCCCTTGAAATATCGAATCTAGTTGAATGTATTTACGAAAAATGTGATTTTGATTGGCCTCATGGGCGCTGGGAAAACCACTGTTGGCCGAACCTTGGCGCAACGTGTGGGGTATCAGTTCATCGACAGCGACCATGAGATCGAACGGGAGCAGGGCTGCAGTATTGCAGCCCTGTTTTCGCGTGTGGGCGAGGCGGGGTTTCGGGAGATTGAAGCCCGAGTCATCGACGCGCTGACGCAACGAGACGGGATCGTCTTGGCCACGGGGGGCGGGGCCGTGCTGCGCGCGGAAAACCGCCAGGCACTGCACGCGCGTGGCACGGTGGTGTATTTACGCGCCAGCCCGGACGACCTTGCGCATCGACTGCGGCATGACCGCAGTCGGCCGCTGCTCCAGCAGGGGGATGCGCGGGCCAAGTTGCATGAGTTGTTCCGGGTGCGCGATCCGCTATACCGCGAGACGGCGCATTTTGTCATCGATACAGGGCGGCCTTCCGCCGCTCTGCTGGCGAATATGGTGCAGATGCAGCTTGAACTCGCCGGAGTGTTGCCCACATCCAGCGGCATGAGCTGATGGTGAGCAAGGTCTGCGCAGGGCGTGGCTGAACGCCCCGGAGTCGGCCCGCCGACCCGCGCCCCGAGGGAGTAGGAAACTTGGTGCGCCCCCGCTTTCTACAATGGCGGAATGACACAGACAGGACTTCCCATGACCACCGTCCGTATTGCGCTGGATGCGCGGGCGTATGACATCCGCATTGCTCCCGGTCTGCTCGATGCTGCCGAAACCTTCGCCTTCGCCGCCGCGCCGAGGGCCACCGCGCTGATTGTGAGCAACACGACCGTGGCACCGCTGTATGCGGCAAGGCTGGAGCGCAGCCTCCAGCCGCATTTCGCCCGCGTACTGCAGTGCGTGCTGCCGGACGGGGAGGAATACAAGACCTGGGAGACGCTCAACCAGATCTTCACTGATTTATTGCGCCATCAGTGCGACCGCAAGACCACGCTGTTCGCGCTGGGTGGCGGGGTGATTGGCGATATGACGGGCTTTGCCGCCGCCAGTTATATGCGCGGCGTGCCGTTCGTGCAGGTGCCGACCACGCTGCTCGCGCAGGTGGATTCTTCGGTGGGAGGCAAGACCGCCATCAATCATCCGCTGGGCAAGAACATGATCGGGGCGTTCTATCAACCACGGTTGGTGGTGGCCGATCTGTCCACGCTGCATAGCTTGCCGCAGCGCGAGTTGTCTGCGGGCATGGCCGAGGTGATCAAGCACGCGGCCATTGCCGACGTTGATTTTCTCGACTGGCTGGAAGCAAACATCGACGCCCTGATGGTGCGTAACGATGCCGCCATGGCGGATGCGGTGGCGCGCTGCTGTCGCATCAAGGCGCATGTGGTGGCGCAGGATGAAACTGAGGCGGGCCTGCGTGCCATTCTCAATTTTGGCCACACCTTTGGCCATGCCATTGAGGCGGGCATGGGGTATGGCAATTGGCTGCATGGCGAGGCGGTGGGCGCAGGCATGGTGCTGGCGGCCGATTTGTCGGTGCGTCTGGGCTTGCTGGAGCGACACGCTGCGGAGCGTCTGGCGCGCCTGATTGCCCGCGCCGGACTGCCGGTGCATGCACCCGATCTGGGCGCTGCGCGCTGGGCCGAGTGGATGCAGGTGGACAAGAAGACCGAAGGCGGGGAGGTGCGGTTTGTGCTGCTGAACGGACTGGGGCGGCCCGTGCTGCGCGCCGCACCGATGGCTGAGGCGCAGGCCAGTATTGCCGCGCATGTGCGGGCGGGGCTGGCTGCGACCGAGCCCCTGGCATGACAGCGCCAGGGCGCCGCGTGCCGAGCGCCGGGCTGGCACCGTATGCCTGCAGCGACGCCACATCGCGCGGGCGCGAGCATGTCGAGCCCGCGCCGACCGACCGCACCGGCTACCAGCGTGACCGTGACCGCATCATCCACAGCACGGCGTTTCGCCGACTGGAATACAAAACGCAGGTGTTCCTCAACCACGAGGGCGACCTGTTCCGCACCCGCCTGACGCACAGCCTGGAGGTGGCGCAAATCGCCCGCTCCATCGCGCGCGCGCTGCATCTCAATGAAGACCTGACCGAAGCGGTCGCCCTTGCGCACGATCTGGGGCACACGCCATTCGGCCATGCCGGGCAGGACGCGCTCGGCGCCTGCATGCGCCGTCTTGCGCCCGAAGGCGGGGGCTTTGAGCACAATCTGCAGTCACTGCGCGTGGCGACCTCGCTGGAAGAACGCTACGCAGCGTTCGATGGCCTGAACCTCTGTTTTGAAACCCGTGAGGGCGTGCTCAAGCATTGTTCCCGGCGCAATGCCGAGCGTCTTGGCGACATCGGCCTGCGATTTTTGCAGGGCAGCCAGCCCAGCCTGGAAGCGCAGATCACCAATCTGGCCGATGCCATTGCCTACAACAACCACGATATCGACGACGGCCTGCGTGCCGACTTGATCGATCTGGAGGAGTTGCAGGCGGTGCCGTTCTTCGCCGGGCATCTGGACGCGGTGCGGCGCGCCTATCCCGCCGTGCAGGGCAGGCGCCTCGTGGCCGAAACCATCCGCCGCATGATCTCCGCGCTCATTGCCGATCTGGTGGCCGAAACCGCGCGGCGCATTGCACTGGCCGACGTGGAATCGCCCGACGCCGTGCGCGCCGCGCCGCCATTGGCGGCGTTCAGCGCGCCGGTGCAAGAGCAATTGCAGCAACTCCAGCAACTGCTGCTGCACCGGCTCTATCGTCATCCCGACGTGCTGCGCAACACCACCAAGGCGCAGCGCCTGCTCACGGAACTATTCGAGGCGTATCACGCTGATACGCGGCTGCTGCCACGCGCCTATCAGCGTGAGGACGCGGCCCGGCAGCTGCGCGCCATTGCCGATTATCTGGCGGGCATGACCGACCGCTACGCCATTCGCGAGCACCAGCGTCTGTTCTCCATGCGCGACTGGCCGGTGTATTGACGGCCAGTCACGCTATTGATCCGGTGCGTCGAAGATGGGCACTGCCCCTCTCCCCACCCCAGCCCTCCCCACGCCTGGGGAGGGAGAAAATCGGCCCTCCCTCACCTCGTGAGGAGAGGTTGTGAGGGGCATCGTTCGTATCGTGCAGCGTCGTTTCTCCTCCCCCAGAAGTGGGGGAGGCTGGGAGGGGGAGCCTTACGGCGCCAGCTCGTAGAGCAGACCCGACTGCAGCTTGAGTTGTGCAGTGGACGCCGCCGCGTCGAAGCGCGATTGCAGCACCAGCCGCGTGGAGTCCAGTGCGCTGCGCCGGGCCAGCAGCCAGTCTGACAGCCCCGCCTCGCCCAACTGGTAGGCGCGCAGCATGCGGCTGCTGGCCTGGGTCTGCACCTGCGCGGCTTGCTCGGTGGCTTTGACTGCGCCAACCTGCGCCTGCGCATTCGCGTAGAGGCGCTGGAACTCTGCCTCGGCCTGTGCTTGCAGATCGCGCAGCCGCCACTGCGCAGCGTCCACTTCAGCCAGCGCCGCCCGCTCTTGCGCCACCCGCGCCGGGCCGCCAAACGGCATGGCAAACTGCAAGCCGACAATGCGTTCGCTGCCACCCCGGTCCGAGCCGATATACGCCCCCACAGTGGGCTGCGGTGTGCGTGCGGCCTGGGCTTGCGCCGCCATTGCCTGCGCCTTTTGCAGCGCGGCGCGTTGCTCGGCCAGCAGCGGGCTCGACTGCGCGGCCAGCGCGCTCAGTTGCTCCGCGCTCAGGGCGGGCAGCGCGAGCGCGCTGGCGTCAGCCTGCCCTTGCAGACCGCCGTTCTGCGCCAACAGCGGATAGCGCGCGAACAAGGCGGCGCGGCTGCTCGCTGCCATGCCCTGCGCCAGCAGCAGGGCTGATTGCGCCCGGGCCTGCTCGGCCTGCATCTGCTCCAGCTCCAGCACGCTTGCGTCGCCCAGGGTCTGGCGGCGCTGCAGCGCCTTGACCTGGGCATCG
>JAFGXB010000184.1 GCA_016936875.1 Burkholderiaceae bacterium
CGTCAGCGTGGTCTTGCCGTGGTCCACGTGACCAATCGTGCCCACGTTCACGTGCGGCTTGGTCCGCTCAAATTTGCTCTTCGCCATTTTTCCAACTCCTCAAGCCAACAAAGATCGACAAATCAACAAAATAACTGGTGCCCATGGCGGGAATCGGACCCGCGACCTCTCCCTTACCAAGGGAGTGCTCTGCCACTGAGCCACATGGGCCTGAACGCTTGCGCGCCCAAGGGAAAACTGTTGCCACAACACAACCGACGCCGGAGATTGGAGCGGGAGACGGGAATCGAACCCGCACCATTAGCTTGGAAGGCTAAGGTTCTACCATTGAACTACTCCCGCCTTGCCGCACTTCCAATGCTCTGGCGCGATCAAGGTCGCCGCCCTTCAATGCCTTGCTGCCCAAGCCGCCGAACACTTCACCAGCCAGCCAAACCGGACAGAAAAACGCTTTATTCTTGCGCCTGGTGGAGAGGGCTGGATTCGAACCAGCGTACTCGTAAGAGGGCAGATTTACAGTCTGCTGCCATTAACCACTCGGCCACCTCTCCGAGGCGAACAGCAGATTCTTAGCGATTTTTTCCGCAATGTCAAATCTGGGGACATTCTCCCAGGTCAGCCGAACAGTGCACGCAGCGCCTCGCCCGGATCGGGCGCCCGCATGAAGGCCTCTCCCACCAGAAAAGTCTGCACTCCGGCACCGCGCATGCGCTGGACATCGCCTGGCGTGAGGATGCCGCTTTCGGTGACCACGAGACGATCTGCCGGAATGCGCGGCAGCAGATCGATGGTGGTGTCGAGGCGGGTCTCGAAGGTGCGCAAATCGCGGTTATTGACGCCGAGCAACGGGGTGCGCAGTTCCAGCGCGGATTCCAGCTCCTGCGCGTTGTGCACTTCAACCAGCACATCGAGGCCCAGGTCTTGCGCCTGCGCTTCCAGCTCGACCATCTGCTGCAACGGCATGGCCGCAGCGATCAGCAGAATGCAGTCGGCCTGCATCGCGGCCGCCTCCACGATCTGATAGGGATCGACGATGAAGTCCTTGCGCAACACCGGCAGCGCGCATGCGGCGCGGGCTTGTTGCAGGTCGGCGGTGGCACCCTGGAAATACTGCGTATCCGTCAGTACGGACAGGCAGGCTGCGCCGCCTGCTGCGTAGCTGCGGGCGATGGCCGGCGGGGCGAAATCTGCGCGCAGAATGCCGCGCGACGGGCTGGCCTTCTTGACCTCGGCAATGACGGCGGGCCCGCCCGCTGCGGCTCTGGTTTGCAAGGCCGCAGCGAAGCCGCGCGGTTTGTCACGCGCCGCCGCTTGCTGCAATAGGGCGGAAAGTGGCGTGCGCGCGCGCGCCGAGGCCACTTCTTCGGCCTTGGTGGCCAGGATGCGCTGAAGGATGTCACTCATGTCACGATCCTGCCGGGGTGGCCGTCTGCAGGGCGTGCGTCACGCGGACAAAGTCCTGCAGCTTGCTGCGCGCTGCGCCGCTGGAAATGGCTTCCCGCGCCAGTTGCACGCCCTCGATCAATGTGGACGCAACATTGGCCGCGTACAGCGCCACGCCGGCGTTGAGCGCAACGATGTCGCGTGCGGGGCCGTCCACGTCGTTGAGCGCTTCGTGCATCAATTCGATGGATTGCGCCGGACCGTCGACGCGCAGGGCGTCGAGCGGCGCGGCCTTCAGCCCGAGGTCGCCGGGATGGATGGCGTACTCGGAGATTTGGCCGTTCTTGAGTTCGCCAACCAGAGTCTCGCCTGACAGCGACACTTCGTCGAGCCCGTCCAGGCCATGCACCACCACCGCGTGCTCACTGCCCAGACGCTGCAGCACTCGCACCAGAATGCCCACGAGATCGGGGTGGAACACGCCGAGCAACTGATTGGGCGCGCCTGCCGGATTCGTCAACGGCCCGAGGATGTTGAAGAGAGTGCGCACACCCAGCTCCTTGCGGACCGGCGCAGCGTGCTTCATGGCGGGATGATGATTCGGCGCGAACATGAAGCCGATGCCGCACTGCGCGAGGCTTTGCGCCACCTGCTCGGGCGTGAGCTGGATGCTGGCGCCCAACGCTTCGAGCGCGTCTGCCGAGCCGGACGACGAGCTCACGCTGCGCCCGCCGTGCTTGGCGACTTGGGCGCCCGCCGCCGCGGCGACAAACATGCTCGCCGTCGAAATGTTGAAGGTGCGCGCCGAATCGCCGCCGGTGCCGACGATGTCGACCAGCCGCTTCTTGTCCGCCACCTCGACCGGCGTGGCGAATTCGCGCATCACCATGGCGGCTGCGGCGATTTCGCCAATGGTTTCCTTCTTGACCCGCAAGCCGGTGATGAGCGCGGCCATCATGACCGGCGACATCTCCCCGGTCATGATGCGGCGCATCAGCGCAACCATTTCATCGTGAAAGATTTCGCGGTGCTCGATGACGCGCACCAGCGCGTCGTGGTTACTGATGGTCATGGAAATGGCCCTCGTTCAACGCCAGAAAATTCTGCAACAACTGGTGCCCATGCTCGGTCTCGATGGACTCGGGGTGAAACTGCACCCCTTCGATGGCGAAATGCCGATGGCGCACACCCATGATTTCACCGTCCTCGGTCTGCGCGCTGATTTCCAGACAGGCTGGCAGGCTTTCCCGCTCGATCGCCAGCGAGTGATAGCGCACCACGGTGTAGGGGCTGGGCAGCCCGGCGAACACGCCCCGGCCATCATGGCTGACCGGGCTGGTCTTGCCGTGCATGATGTGCTTGGCGCGCACGATGGCGCCGCCGAATGCCGCGCCAATGGCCTGGTGGCCGAGGCACACGCCAAGTATCGGCAGGCGGCCGGCGAAATACTGCAGCACCGGCACGGACATGCCGGCTTCGACCGGCGAACACGGGCCGGGAGAAATGACGATGCGCTCGGGGCGCAACGCCGCGATGGCTTGCAGGTCGAGCTCGTCGTTGCGCACGGTGAGCACGTCCTGGCCCAGTTCGCCAAGGTATTGCACCAGGTTGTAGGTAAAACTGTCGTAGTTGTCGATCATCAGCAGCATGATGGGCTCCGTAGGGTCGTGAGAGGGATGGGCGCGGCGGCGGCTCAGCCGTCCAGCCCGTCCTGCACCTGTTCGGCGGCGCGCAGCACGGCGCGCGCCTTCACCTCGGTTTCGCGCCATTCCATCTCGGGCACGGAGTCGGCCACGATGCCCGCCGCCGCCTGCACGAACAACTGCCCCTGCTTGACGATGCCGGTGCGGATGGCGATGGCCAGATCCATATCGCCCGCAAAGCTCCAGTAACCCACCGCGCCGCCGTACAGCCCGCGCCGCGTGGGCTCCAGTTCGTCAATCACCTCCATGGCGCGGATCTTGGGCGCACCCGAGAGCGTGCCCGCCGGGAAGGTGGCGCGGAACACGTCCATCGCGTCCATGCCCTCGCGCAACAAACCGTCCACATTGCTGACGATATGCATCACATGCGAATAGCGCTCGATGGCGAAGGCTTCCGTCACCTTCACCGTACCGGTCTGGGTGATGCGGCCGATGTCGTTGCGCGCCAGATCGATGAGCATGAGATGCTCGGCGCGCTCTTTCGGGTCGGACAAAAGCTCGGCCTCATTCGCCGCGTCCTGCTCCGGCGTGGCGCCGCGGGGCCGCGTGCCGGCCAGCGGACGAATGGTCACTTTCTGCCCTTGCGCAGTGCGCTCCTGCCGCACCAGGATTTCCGGCGAGGAGCCGACGACCTGATGATCGCCGAAGTCGTAGAAATACATATACGGCGACGGATTGATCGCCCGCAGCGCGCGGTACAGGCTCAGCGGCGGCTGCGTGTACGCCTTGCGCAGCCGCTGGCCGATCTGCACCTGCATATAGTCGCCCGCAGCGATGTACTCCTTGGCCACGGCGACGGCGCGCAGATAGTCGGCCTTGTCGAACTCGCGCAGGGTGGGCGTAACCTCGCCCGGCGTCAGCTCGGGGGCTTCGACCGGATTGCGCAACTGGGCGCGCAAGGCGTCGAGGCGCGCCTGCCCCCGCGCATAGGCCTGCGGCTGCGATGGATCGGCATACAGAATCAGATGCAGACGCCCCGTGAGGTTGTCGATCACCGCCAGCTCTTCGGTCAGCAACAACTGGATGTCGGGCAGATCGACCGGATCGGGCTTGGGATGCCGCTGCCCGGCGCGCGCCAGACGGGCCTCGATATAACGCGCCGCGTCGTAACCAAAGTAGCCCGCCAGTCCGCCGCAAAACCGGGGCAGACCTGCGGGCATGGCCACCTTGAATCGCTTGTAATAGGCGTCGATGAAATCCAGCGGGTTCTCCGCGGATTGTTCGATCACTACGCCGTCCTGCAGCACCTCGGTGGCGCCGTGTTTCACCCGCAGTTGGGTGCGCGCGGGCAGGCCGATGAAGGAATACCGGCCGAAGCGCTCACCGCCCACCACGGATTCAAGCAAAAAACTGTTGCGCCCAGCAGCACCGCGCGGCACCAGTTTGAGATAAAGCGAGAGCGGCGTTTCCAGGTCGGCAAGCGCCTGGGTGGTGAGAGCAATGCGGTTGTAGCCCTGCTGGGCCAGTTGTGCAAATTCGTGTTCGGTCATGTTCGACTCCGAAGGGTCGCGGCGGGACGTGAGGGAATCCCGCGGCGGATCAGCAAACCGGCGCGGCAAACGTGCACCCGGCGCAGACTGCGCTCAGGCGTGCTCTGCGCACGCGGCAAGGGCGAGGCTCAGGACGCAGACATCCCGCCAGGGCCAAGCCCCCCGGTCCCCAGAACCCGTTGCGTGTCGCCGATGAACGAACATGAAATGAATGACTTGCTGCTGAACAATTCGAGTGGACGAATGTAGCAAATTTGCGCGACGGCCCCGTCACCCCACACGGCAGTCGCCCACAAGGAAACGCAGGGCCACCCTCTGTGGTGGCACTCAGGCGCCGAAGTGTTCCGGCATCTGCACCGCCACCACCTCGCCGCGCGCCGTGGCCACGCCCGCCGCGTACACGGTGGACTCCACAATCACCTTGCGGCCCTTGATTTCCTTCACCCGCCCGCGGATCTCCAACTCGCCGCCCAGCGGCGTGGGCTTGAGAAAATCGACATGCAGCGCGCCCGTGACAAAGCGAAATGCGGGCTGCGAGTCCATCTCCCGCCCAGCGGCCCGGTACATCGCCGCGGACGCCGTGCCGGTGCTGTGGCAATCGATCAGCGAGGCAATCAGCCCGCCGTACACAAACCCCGGCACTGCCGTGTGATACGCCTGCGGAGTGAAGCGGGTGACGGACTCATCGCCCTCCCAGACCGTTTTGATCTGATGGCCGTGCGCGTTGTGGCTGCCGCAGCCATAGCAGTGCGCGAGGTTGTCCGGGTAAAAATCCTGAAACGCTTTGGGCATGTCATCTCCTCATTTTCTGGCGAACCTCTGCAGCATAAGCGTCTCAAGGAAACGCAGGGCCGCCCCAAGTTTTCTTGCCCCCCACGGGGGGCGAGCCGACCCTGGGGGCGCTCTTCAAGCGCAAATCCGCTTGTCAAAGCCCGCCGTTTTGCGAAAAATGAACGACCGTTCGAAAACAGGAGACGCCATGCCCCACTTCACTGCCCGCCTGCCGCGCAAACTCGGCGCCGCTGCCGCGCTGTCCGCTGCCCTGACTGTTGGATGTTTCGCGCCGCCCGCACAGGCGCTCACCCTGCACGGCGTGGACATTCCCGCCCAGGTGGAACTCGGTGGCAAGGCGCTCGCCCTCAATGGCGCCGGAACCCGCTACGTCTTCCTGTTCAAGGTCTACACCGCCGCGCTGTATCTGCCGCAAAAGAGCGCCCAGCCGCAAGCGATCTACAACATGGCCGGGCCGAAGGAACTCAAGCTCACCATGCTGCGCGATGTCAGCGGCAAGGAACTGGGCGACAAGCTCAACGAGGGCATCAAAAACAACCTCACCCCGGATGAATTCAACGCCTTCATTCCCAGCCTGGCGCAATTAGGCGGCCTATTTGCGCAGAAAAATCAGGTAAAAAGCGGCGAAACCGTGACCTTCCGCGATCTTCCCGGCAAGGGCTGCACCATTGCGATCGATGGCGTGCCCGCAGGCAGCACCTTCACCGATCCGCAGTTTTTCAATTCCATGCTCAAGATCTGGCTGGGCAAAGACCCTGCGGAAGAACGGCTGAAGCGGGCGCTGCTGGGCAACGCCGCAGACAGCAATTGATTGTTGCGCGCTCGGCCTTGAGTTTCACCCAGACTTGCGCGCGATCATGTTTGGCGACCGCTTCATCCGGCAGTTTCGGTGAAAACCCGAACGTGCAAGAGATGGGTTCATAAAATAAGATTTGGCTGATATTCGACCACCCGAGGAACAACCATGAAAAAAGTCTGGGCCGCCACCGCGATTGCGCTGGCCGCAACCCTGGGCGCTGTCAGCGCCAACGCCGCCATCAAAGTGGGCGGCGAGTCCTTGATGCAATCCGCTCCTGCCAACGGTGTGCCGTTGTTCATCAATGGCGCGGGCGTCGTCAATCTGGGTGGGAAAATGGCTGCTGCGGTGTATCTGCCGCAAAACACCACGTCTGTCAGCAGCATCATGACCATGCCTGGCTCCAAGTCGATCCGCCTCACCGCCCTGGCCAAAATGCCGGCAGCCGGCTTGGCCAAGGCTCTGGATGCGGGCGTGAAAAAAGGCGTGTCTGCTGCGCAATACGCATCGTTCAAGTCGGCGATGGATGCCTTCACCAAGCAGCTCGCCAGCGTGAAAGAAATTCCCAAGGGCGAGACTGTAGAACTGTTGTTTGAACCCTCCAACGGCATTGTGCTGATGGGCCCGGGCTCGCACATCATTCCGGGCACCGGCAATGCCGAGTTGTATCAGGCCATGCTGCGCATGCTGCCCGCTGGCGTGCTGTCCAGCACCGCAATTCAGAAACAGAACGTCAGTTAAGCCGTCAGTTAACCCGTCTGTGCGCCTTGCGCGCAAAAATGCCGCCGCACTGCAAAGTGACGGCGGCTTTTTTATGGGCCCTTGCGCCGCGCCAGGACAATCTCAACCGGCGAGCAGGTCGCCGATGCGGTCGGCAAAGCCGTCGGCATCGACCGCGCGCACGGGTTCACCGTGGTTGTAGCCGTAGGTGACGAGGGCTACCGGGCAGCCTGCGGCGCGGGCGGCGAGGGCGTCGTTCTGCGAGTCGCCGATCATCAGCACGGAGGCGGTGGGCAGGTTGATCTGCTTACAGGTTTCGGCCAGGGGCATGGGGTC
>JAFGXB010000185.1 GCA_016936875.1 Burkholderiaceae bacterium
AGCTACGGACAAGAAAAAGCCCGCAAACCGTTGATTTCTCTAGGTGTTACGGGCTTTCTGATACTGCTTGGAATGTGTTCTTGGTGGACCGAAGGAGGATCGAACTCCCGACCTCTGCATTGCGAACGCAGCGCTCTCCCAGCTGAGCTATCGGCCCGAGGGCGAAATCATAACCGAGCTTGGCGCAGCACTCTGCTGGGGCGGGTGCGGGTCAGGCGTAACGAACGGTATCTTCGATAGTGAGATGCGTCTTCGCGCTCTACCATCATGTCGTCATAAATCCAGACATGGACCCAATGGGGTGGGACGATGCGTTACGACGCCGCTGTACTCGACCGTGAATACAACAACCGCGAGCTGGTTCCAGACTGGGCGGAGCATGTTGGCCGCTGGAAGCGCGATTCGCAGGAAGCGCGGCTGAACTGGCCCTGCCTGCTTGATCTGCCGTATGGCGAATCGATCGCGCAGACGCTGGACTGGTTTGCACCGGCGGCCACCGGGCTGGCGCCTTGTCTGGTGTTTATCCATGGCGGCTGGTGGCGTTCGCTGGACAAGGCCGATCACAGTTTCATCGCGCCGGCTTATGTGGCGCGTGGGGTGCATATGGTGGCGTTGAATTATTCGCTCGCTCCAGGCGCGTCCATGCAGCAGATCGTGCTTGATGTGGTGCAAGCGCTGGCGTGGGTGTGGCGGCGGGCGGAAGACTTCGGGGTGGACCGCTCGCGCATCGTGCTGGCGGGGCATTCGGCCGGGGCGCATCTGGCGGCGATGATGCTGGCCTGCCGCTTCGACTGGTTTGGCGACGATCTGCCGCAGCAGATTTCGTCGGGCGCTCTGGCGCTGTCCGGTGTGTACGACCTGGAATCCGTGCGTAAAACCGCTTTCCTGCAGCGCGATCTCAAGCTCACCCAACATGCGGCGCACGCCATGTCGCCGGCCTGGTTGCCGCCTTCCGGGCCTGCACCCTTGGCGCTTGCCGTGGGGGAGAACGAATCCGCCGCGTTCCATGTCCAGGCACGGTTGATGCACCGTCACTGGCCGCAGACTGGCAAAACGCTCATCGTGCCGGGCGCACATCATTTCTCTGCGCTGGACGCCCTGGCGCAACCGGGGTCGTCGTTGCACACGCGGATGTGCGATCTGCTGGGTACGCGCAAAGCGGGGGCTGAAGAGCGCTCTCCGGGTCTGCTCGCCGATCTGCCTCCCGTGGGGGGAAAGGAAAATTGGGGCGGCCCGGTGTTGCCTTGAGATTTAGTCGCCCAACGTCAGATGACGCAAGGCGACGGAATCAGTCCTGCTGCGCTTCCAGCACCCGGAGCAGGCTGGAGGTGTCATCTTGGCCCCACCCGGACTGCATCAGCGCTTTGAGCTGGCGCTGCACTTGCTCCAGCGCGGGCAGGTGCAGCCCCACGGCTTGCGCCGAGTTCGCGATCAGACCAAAGTCCTTGGCGTGCAGCCGGGCCTCGATGCCCGCGCTGAAATCGCGCTCGGCCATTTTTGGCCCCATCAGATCGAGCATGCGGCTACCGGCAAAACCGGTGGATATGGCCCCGAGCACGGCATGCGCGTCCACGCCTTGTCGCGAGGCATACAGCATGGCCTCGGCAATGGCTTCAATGGTGACCACCTGAATGAGCTGGTTGCAGGCCTTGGCCACCTGGCCACTGCCGCTCGGCCCCACATGGCGCACGTTCTGCCCGAGCGCGCGCAGCAGCGGCAGGGCGCGGTCGAACACCGCTGCAGCTCCGCCCACCATGATGCTCAGGCTGGCCTGCTTCGCGCCGTTCACGCCGCCAGACACCGGGGCATCGAGAAAATGCAGCCCGGCGGCTTCGAGCGTTTGCGCAATCTGGCGCGCGCCTTCTGCGGCGATGGTGCTGTGGTCAATGCAGATTGTTCCGGGGCGTGCGCCGTGCATCACCCCGTCCGGTCCGCAGAGCACCGCGCGCACGTCGTCTGTCGAGGTCACGTTGGTGAAAACGAACGCCGCGTTTTGCGCCGCTGCTGCAGGTGAGTCACAAAGGCGGGCACCCAGTTTTTCCGCCGCCGCGCGTGATGCTGCGCTGCGCGCATAGACGCTGGCGCTGCAGCCCTGTCGCAGTAAATGCGCCAGCATGGGCGTGCCCATGGCGCCGAGGCCGATGAAGGTGATTGCGGTGTTCATGTCGTCAGTGTGCGCAGAATTTCAAAAGATTGATCCGAGAGATTTGTGTTTTCGCAAAACAAATAGCTGCGACCTATGGTGAGGATTGAAACTGCCCATTGGACACTCAGGGCATGGAACTTTAAAGTTTGCACTGCAACATAAATGAAGGATCTTTCCTCCTTCTCTACAGGCCGATCATCATCTGGCCTGACAACAACCAGCGACCTCAAGGAGTTTCAAATGTCTTTGATCAATACCGCAGTCAAACCTTTTAAAGCCACCGCCTTCCAGAGCGGCAAATTTTTTGACGTGACCGAGGCCAGCCTGAAGGGCAAATGGTCGGTGCTCGTGTTCTATCCCGCCGACTTCACCTTTGTCTGCCCGACGGAGCTGGAAGATCTGGCCGACAACTACGACACCTTCAAGGCCATGGGCGTTGAAGTGTATGGCGCGTCCACCGACACGCATTTCGCCCACAAGGCCTGGCACGACACCTCCGAAGCCATCAAGAAGGTCAAGTTCCCGCTGATTGGCGACCCGACCGGCGCGCTGACCCGCAACTTCGACGTGATGATCGAAGAAGAGGGTCTGGCGCTGCGCGGCACCTTCCTCATCAACCCCGAGGGCGTGATCAAGCTGTGCGAAATTCATGACAACGGCATTGGCCGCGACGCCAAGGAACTGCTGCGCAAGGTGCAGGCGGCGCAATATGTGGCGGCACATCCGGGCGAAGTCTGCCCGGCCAAGTGGAAGGAAGGCGCGGCCACGCTGAAGCCGTCGCTGGATCTGGTCGGCAAGATCTGACGCATTGCGCTACATGATCCGCTGCACCGTGTGCAGCGGTGCGCGGGCCTGGCGCCATGCCGGGCCTGCCCAGCTTGTTCTGAATTGCCTTGCCTGATGGTGCGCAGCGTCCATGCTGATGCACCCGGCTGATTTCTCATCGTCCATTTCTGGAAGGAACACCGCATGCTCGACGACGCCCTGCAATCGCAACTCAAGGCTTATCTGGAGCGCGTCACCCAGCCCTTTGCACTCGTGGCCTCTCTGGATGACAGCGAGAACGCGGCGCAGATGCGCACGCTGCTGGAGCAGATCGCGCAGCTCTCCGACAAGATTTCCGTGCGGTTTGACGGTGCTGATGCGCGTCGCCCGTCTTTCGCCCTGGAGCGTGTGTCGGGAGTGGCGCAGCATCTGCGCTTCGCCGCCATTCCGCTGGGCCATGAATTCACCTCGCTGGTGCTGGCGCTGCTATGGACGGGGGGCCATCCGCCCAAGGTTGAGCCGGATGTGATCGAGGCGATCCGCAACCTGGACGGCGAGTATCGCTTCGAGGTGTATATGTCGCTGAGCTGCCATAACTGCCCGGACGTGGTGCAGGCGCTGTCGCTGATGGCGGTGCTCAACCCGCGGGTGCAGACCGTGGTGATCGATGGTGCGCTGTACCAGGATGAGGTCGAGTCGCGGCAGATCATGGCTGTGCCCACGGTGTACCTGAACGGTGAACTGTTCGGCAGCGGGCGCATGGATGTGGAAGAAATAGTCGCCAAGCTCGATGCGGGTTCTGCACAGCGCGACGCCGCCCGGCTGAGCGCCAAGGAGCCGTTCGACGTGCTCATCGTTGGCGGCGGCCCTGCGGGCGCTGCGGCGGCGGTGTACGCGGCCCGCAAGGGCATCCGCGTGGGCATTGCGGCAGAGCGTTTCGGCGGTCAGGTGAACGACACCCTCGCCATCGAAAACTACATCTCCGTGCTGGAAACCGATGGCCCGAAGTTCGGCATGGCGCTCGATGCCCATGTGCGCCAGTACGGCGTGGAAATTCTCAATCTGCAACGCGCCGACAAGCTGCTTCCTTCCGCACAGCCCGGTGGCATGATCGGGGTGCAGCTTGCCAACGGCGGCACGCTGCAGGCGCGCAGCGTCATCCTCTCCACCGGCGCGCGCTGGCGCAATGTGAATGTGCCGGGCGAGGCCGAGTACCGCAACAAGGGCGTGGCCTATTGCCCGCATTGCGATGGCCCCTTGTTCAAGGGCAAGCGGGTGAGCGTGATCGGCGGCGGCAACTCGGGTGTGGAGGCGGCCATCGACCTCGCGGGGCTGGTGGCGCAGGTCACCCTGCTCGAATTCGCGCCCGAACTGCGGGCCGATGCGGTGCTGGTGAGCAAGCTGCGCAGCCTGCCCAATGTCATCATCCACACCAACGCGCAGACCACTGAAATCACCGGCGATGGCGGCAAGGTGAACGGCCTGAACTACACCGACCGCGCCAGCGGCACGAACCATCATCTGGCGCTTGAAGGCGTGTTCGTGCAGATCGGCCTGGTGCCCAATACCGAATGGCTCAAGGGCACTGTGGAGCTGAGCAGGTTCGGCGAAATCGTGGTCGATGCCAAGGGCCAGACCTCGGTGCCTGGCGTGCTGGCTGCGGGCGATGTGACCACCGTGCCGTACAAACAGATCATCATCGCCGCAGGCGACGGCGCGAAGGCGGCGCTCAGCGCGTTCGATTACCTCATCCGCACGCCCATGCCGCAGACGGCCGACCCCGTGGCCGCCTGACGCGGCCTGACCTGCCCGGAGTGGGCCGGTGGATACACTCAGCAGCACACGTCCGACCTTGTGAGAACCGCTATGTTGTTGATGGTTTTATCCCCCGCCAAATCGCTCGACTACACCACCCCGCCTGCCACGGCCATCGCCAGCCAGCCGCAATTCGTTCAGCAGGCCAAAGTGCTGGTGGATGGTCTGCGCAAGCAGAGCCCGCAGCAACTCAGCGCGCTGATGGGCATCTCCGACAAGCTCGCCGCGCTCAACGCCGCACGCTTTGCCGAGTGGGAGCCCCGGTTTACGCCGCAGGACAGCAAGCAAGCCGTGCTGGCGTTCAACGGTGATGTGTATGAAGGGCTGGACGCGCCCAGCCTGAGCGAAGCCGATTTGCAGTGGGCGCAGCAGCATCTGCGCGTGCTCAGTGGCCTCTACGGGCTGCTGCGTCCGCTCGATCTGATGCGGCCCTACCGCCTGGAAATGGGCACAGCCTGGCCCAATGCCAAGGGTAAGGATCTGTACGCCTATTGGGGCCGCCTGATTGCCGAAACCCTGGACGCCGAACTCGCCACAGGCAAGGGCGAGGCGGTGCTGGTGAATCTGGCGTCTGACGAGTATTTCCGCAGCGTGGACCGCAAGGCGCTCAAGGCGCGGGTGGTGCAACCGGTATTTCAGGACGGCACGCCGCAGACCGGCTACAAAATTGTGAGCTTCTACGCCAAGCGCGCGCGTGGGCTGATGGCGCGGTACGTCATCACCCATCGCCTGCGCGATGTCGAGCAGCTCAAAGGGTTTACCAGCGACGGTTATCGCTTTGTGCCCGAGGCGTCCAAGCCCGATGTGTGGGTGTTCCGCCGCGACAAGGCCGCGCAGTGAGCGCCGTGTCTGCCGTGATGGTGTACGGACTGAGCGCGTGCGACACCGTCAAGCGCGCCCGGCAATGGCTGGATGCGCAAGGAGTGCAGTACCACTTCGTCGATTTCAAAAAGACGCCGCCCAGCGCTGCGCAAATAGCAGCCTGGGCCGAGGCAGCAGGGTGGGACACGCTGCTGAACAAGCGCGGCACAACCTGGCGCAAACTCGACGCCGCCACCCAGGCCAGCGTGGTGGATGCCGCAAGCGCCGTGGCGGTGCTGGCGCAATATCCCAGCGCCATCAAGCGCCCGGTGGTGGAAGGCGGCAAGGTGCTGCTGGTGGGGTTTGACGCCCCGCAGTGGAGCGCCGCCTTACTCGGACAGGCGCCGCGCCAGGTAAGCGCCTAATGCCAGGAGGGTGAGGGTGGGCGGCAACCCCCACGACTCGGGAATGACCGAGGCGTCGCACACATGCAGATTCGGGCTGTGGCAGCTCAGGTTCTCGTCCACCATCTCACCCAGGCGCACGCTGCCGCCGGGGTGCGCGGCCACCCAGGGCGAGACATAGGGTTTGCCGGCGCCAGCGGCCCGCAGCACCGCGCGCGCCTGTGCCACGCCGGACTGCATGCGTTGCTTGTCGCCGGGGCCAAAGCGTCGCCAGGGGCGCCCATGCGCGTCGATGCGCCCCGCGATGTCATCGCGAATTTTCACCATGATCATTGCGGTATGGCCGAAACTGAGCAATTGATCTGGCCGTCCCGCGGCCCAGGTGAAGGCACGGAAAAAGTTGCCCGGAATGGTGATGTCCGACAGCATGTAGCCCGCGTCCGCCTCGAAGTAACCGGCGGACATCGAGATCTCCTGCGCGGATCGGGCGATGGGCACATGGCCCATGACAATGCGCAGCGGGTCGCAGAAAAAACCGTTTCCAGCCTGCTCCACGCCGCTGTGCTGCAGGATGGCGGGGCTGGCAACGCCCCCGGCACTGAGAATGACCCGGCCTGCGCGGAAGGTCTGCACCGTGCCGTTGCTGCGCGCCTCAACCCCGACGGCCCGGCCTTCTGAAAACAGCACGCGCAGCACTTGCACGCCGGTGTGCAGGTGTGCGCCATTCTTCACCGCCTGCTGCAACAGAGTCTGGGCCGACCAGAAGGCTTCTGGCGGGCAGACTGCCTGCGCGCAGCGCGACTGGTCGATCATCTTGGGCAGGGGGTGCCAGGGCAGGCCGAGCGACTGGCCCGCCTGCATCAGTCGCGTGGCAACGGGAGCCAGCAACGCACCGCGCAGAGGGGCGTGGGGCAACTCGGCCAGCACCCGTTCCAGCGCGGGCTGGAGATCGACGCCATGCCGCCCGAACATGGGCAGCGGCGGAGGCGTTGCGGTGTGATAGAAGGTGACCGAGCCACCGCCCACGCGCAGGCTACGCAGCAGCACCACGCCGGGCGCGATCTGCATCGCTTCCTTGCGGCGCAAGAGCTTGAGCAGATTGGTGCCTGGGGGCGGGCCGCTGCCTTGCTCCAGAATGCTGACCCGCGCCCCGGCGCGCGCCAGATCGCGCGCGACTATGGCCCCTGCCGGGCCGGACCCGACGATGAGCACGTCGGGCATTGGCGCGGCGTCAGGCATAGGGGTGCGCAGGGTGGCGGGCGTGCTCAGGCAGCCAGCAGCTGCCGCAGCACGAAGGGCAGAATGCCGCCGTGCTGGTAGTAATCGACCTCAATCGGCGTGTCGATGCGCAACTTCAGCTGGACCTCTTTTTTGCTGCCGTCCGCACGGGTGATGACCAGCGTCGCGTTCTGTTGCGGGCGCAGGCTGTCGCCCAGCTCGATGGCGAAGGTCTCGTCGCCCTTGATGCCCAGCGACTCCCAGGAATCGTTGCCAAGGAACTGCAACGGCAGCACACCCATGCCAACCAGATTGGAGCGGTGGATGCGCTCGAAACTGCGCGCCACCACGGCTTTCACCCCCAGGAGTTGCGTGCCCTTTGCGGCCCAGTCGCGGCTGGAGCCGGTGCCGTACTCCTCGCCGGCGAAGATGACGGTGGGCGTGCCATCGGCGATGTATTGCATCGCCGCGTCGTAGAGGAACATTTTCTTGCCCGAGGGCTGAAACAGCGTCACGCCGCCTTCTTCGCGCGAGCCGTCGGCGCTCGCGGGGATCATCAGATTCTTGATGCGCACATTGGCGAACGTGCCGCGCATCATCACCTCGTGGTTGCCCCGGCGCGAGCCGTAGGAATTGAAGTCGGCCTTGAGCACGCCGTTCGCCTGCAGCCACTGGCCGGCGGGCGAACTGTCCTTGATGGAGCCGGCCGGTGAGATGTGGTCGGTGGTGATGGAGTCGCCAAACAGGGCGAGCGCCTTGGCTCCGCGAACATGCAGCGACGTGGCTGCGGGCTGCATGCCAAACCCGGCAAAAAACGGCGGCTCGGCGATGTAGGTGCTCTTGGGCCAGTCGTATACCTGACCCTTGACGCCTTCAATCTTTTTCCATAGCTTGCCCGGATTGGTGGCGACCTGCGCATAGTTTTCCTTGAACACCTTGGGGTTCATGGCGAACTTCATCAGCTTGTCGATTTCTTCGCTGGTCGGCCAGATGTCGCCCAGATACACCGGCTTGCCGCCCTTGCCGTAGCCCACGGGCTCGGTCATCAGGTCACGGCGCACGGTGCCGGCAATGGCGTAGGCCACGACCAGGGGCGGGCTGGCGAGGAAGTTGCCCTTGATGTTCGGATGGATGCGCGCCTCGAAGTTGCGATTGCCCGACAGCACGGCGGCGCACACCAGGTTGTTGGCGGTGATGGTGGCCTCGATGTCCGGCGCCAGCGGCCCGGCGTTGCCGATGCAGGTGGTGCAGCCATAGCCCGCAAGATAAAAACCCAGCTTTTCCAGGTCGGGAAGCAGGCCAGCTTTTTCCAGGTATTCGGTGACCACGCGCGAGCCAGGGGCCAGCGAGGTTTTCACATGCTTCTTGACCTTCAGCCCGGCGGCAACCGCCTTTTTGGCGAGCAGGCCAGCGGCCAGCAGCACGCTGGGGTTGGAGGTGTTGGTGCAGGAGGTGATGGCGGCAATCAGCACGTCGCCATCGGCGATCTCGATGCCTTCACTGGTTTTGAAGGTCTGGTTCAGACGCGCGTCGGGCTGGTTGAAGCCGTTGTCGGCGACCGGCGCAGAGAACAGCGTCTCGAACTGGCGCTTGACGCTGCCGAGCTCGATGCGGTCTTGCGGGCGCTTGGGGCCGGCCAGCGAGGGAGCGACGGCGTTGAGATCAAGCGTGAGCGTTTGCGAATAGTCGATCTGGCCGGCCTTGGGCACGCCGAACAGCTTTTGCGCCTTGAAGTAGGCCTCGAACAGCTCGATTTCGGCCTTGGTGCGGCCGGTGCCCTTGAAGTAATCGATGGTCTTGCCATCCACCGGGAAAAAGCCCATGGTGGCACCGTATTCGGGGGCCATGTTGCCGATGGTGGCGCGGTCGGTGACCGACAGGCTGGCGGTGCCTTCGCCGAAGAATTCGACGAACTTGCCCACCACTTTGGCCTTGCGTAGCATTTCAGTGATGGTGAGCACCAGGTCGGTGGCGGTCACGCCGCCACGCAGTTTGCCTTTGAGTTCCACGCCGACCACGTCGGGCGTGAGGAAGTACACCGGTTGGCCGAGCATGGCGGCTTCGGCCTCGATGCCGCCCACTCCCCAGGCCACCACGCCGATGCCGTTGATCATGGTGGTGTGGCTGTCGGTGCCGACCAGGGTGTCGGGATAGGCCACGCCATCCTTGGTTTTGTGCACGCCGCGCGCGAGATATTCGAGGTTGACCTGGTGCACGATGCCGAAGCCTGGCGGCACGACGCCAAAGGTATCGAAGGCCTGCATGCCCCATTTCATGAACTGATAGCGCTCCTTGTTGCGCTGGAACTCGATCTGCATGTTCAGGTCGAGTGATTTTTTGCTGCCGTAGTTGTCGATCATCACGGAGTGGTCGACCACCAGATCGACCGGCACCAGCGGCTCGATGGACTTGGGGTTTTTGTGCTGTTGCGACGCGGCGTTGCGCATCGCGGCCAAATCGACCAGCAGCGGCACGCCGGTGAAGTCTTGCAGCACCACGCGGGAGACGACAAAGGGGATTTCATCGCTGCGCGCGGCGGTGGGTTTCCAGCTCGCAAGCTGTTTCACATGGTCTGCGCTGACTTTTTTGCCGTCGCAATTGCGCAGCACCGACTCGAGCACGATGCGGATGGACACCGGCAGGCGTGACAGATCCTGGCCGAGTTCCTTGGCGAGTTGCGGCAGGGAGTAGAACGCGGCGGTCTTGCCCGAGGCGGTCTTGAGGGTTTTGCGCGTTTTGGCGTAGGCGTGGACGCTGGCGGGTTTGGCTGGCATGGGGTTCTCCGGGGTCAGATGACGTACAGATCGACGTAGTCGTGCACGGGCATGGACTCAAGCATGTTCTGATCCAGCGACACGTCGAGAATGGCCTGCTGTTGTTTGCCCGGAAAGCGCCGCGCCAGATTGGTGCGGAACTTGGCTTCGAGCAGGGGAATGCCGTCGGCGCGGCGGCGCTTGTGGCCGATGGGATACTCGACGGCGATCTCGGGCAGCACGCTGCCGTCGGTCATGGTCACGGTGAGAGCGTTGGCGATGGAGCGCTTCTCGGGATCGTGATAGTCGCGGGTGTATTGTGGGTCTTCGACGCAGCTGATCTTGTCGCGCAGGGCGTCGATGCGCGGGTCGGCGGCGATGGCGTCTTCGTAGTCGCTCGCCGTCAGGCGGCCATACAACAGCGGCACCGCCACCATGTATTGAATGCAGTGGTCGCGGTCAGCCGGGTTGTTCAGCGGTCCTTTTTTGTCGATGATGCGGATGCAGGCCTCATGCGTGCGGATGACAATGCTGGCGATGTCTTCCGCCGTCTTGCCCGCGGCCTTGAGTTGCTGGTGCAGGGTCATGGCGGCTTCCACCGCGGTCTGGCTGTGGAACTCGGCCGGGAAGCTGATCTTGAACAGCACGTTCTCCATCACATAGCTGCCGTAAGGCCGTTGGAACTTGAATGGCTGCCCCTTGAAAAGCACATCGTAGAAGCCCCAGGTCTTGGCGCTCAGCACGCCCGGGTAGCCCATTTCGCCGGTCTTGGCGATGAGCGCCAGACGCACGCCCCGGCTGGTGGCGTCGCCCGCTGCCCAGCTCTTGCGGCTGCCAGTGTTGGGGGCGTGGCGGTAGGTGCGCAGGCTTTGCCCATCCACCCAGGCCAGCGAGACGGCGTTGATGATCTCGTCGCGGCAAAGGCCCAGCATGCGCGCCACCACGGCGGTGGTGGCGACCTTGACCAGCACCACATGATCGAGGCCAACCTTGTTGAAGCTGTTCTCCAGCGCGATCACGCCCTGGATTTCGTGCGCCTGGATCATGGCGGTGAGCACGTCGCGCATGGTCAGCGGCGGCTTGCCCGCGGCGACGGCATTGCGGCTGAGCCAGTCGGCCACGGCGAGAATGCCGCCGAGATTGTCGGAGGGGTGGCCCCATTCGGCGGCCAGCCAGGTGTCGTTGAAGTCGAGCCAGCGAATCATCGCGCCGATATTGAACGCCGCCTGCACCGGATCGAGCTGAAACTGGGTGCCGGGCACCTTCGCGCCGTGCGGCACCACGGTGCCGGGAACGATGGGGCCGAGCAATTTGGTGCAGGCCGGGTACTCCAGCGCTTCCAGTCCGCAACCGAGGGTATCGATCAGGCAGTTGCGGGCTGTTTGGTAGGCCAGCGTGCTGTCGATCTCGGTCTTGAGGACGTAGTCAACAATGTCGACCAGAACTTGGTCAGGGGCAGGGCGGACGTTGGAAATCGCTGAGGACATAGGGAAAAAGGGCTAGTGGATGGGAACGCAGTCGTCGGCCAGTCGCGTCATGTTCTTCTTGTCGAACAGCATGCTCTTGGTCGGGATCTGGATGAGGACGAAGCCTGCTTTGGCATCGTCAAAGTGATAGGCGCCGGTGGATGTGGGCTTGCGCTTGAGGAGGTAGTTCTTTCTGTTCCAGGTCAGCAGCACGGATTGGTCGCCAGCACTTTCGATTTTCACGTCCATCGGCTGGCGTTGGCTGCCGCAGACCATGCGCCCGGCCTTGAGCGCGAACACCGGATTCACGTCGGGATACCCGTTTTCGGTGCCCGGCACGCGCGCGCCCGGCACGTTGCTGTTGGTCAGCAGGGCGGGGGTTGCCGTCGCCGCGGTAGCGACGAGGGTGGGTTGCGTGGCGGCCGCATCGGCCTGCTTCGCCTTATCGGCTTGGGTATCGGCCTGGGCTGGCAGCGCGAGGGCGCAGGACAGGCTGACAAGACCGGAAAGGAGAAAGAACTTGCGCTTCATATCAGACGACTCCACGAACTGGACCACGGGAAAAGACCGCTCGAAGTCGGTGAGAGTGGCTGGTCCGGCGCGGCGGCATGACGGAGAGTGCGCTTGACCGGGCTCAGGAACGCTGTGCGAGCGGGACGAACTGCAGGTTTTCCGGGCCAGTGTAATTCGCGCTGGGGCGAATAATCTTGTTGTCCTGTCGTTGCTCCACAACATGCGCGCTCCAGCCGCTGGTGCGCGAAATGACGAAAAGCGGGGTGAACATGGCGGTCGGCACGCCCATTTTCTGATAGCTCACGGCGCTGAACCAGTCGAGATTGGGGAACATTTTTTTCACCTCCCACATCACCGCTTCCAGACGCTCGGCGATGGCGTACAGGCGCATGTCGCTCTGGTCGGCCGACAGGCGGCGGGCCACGTCCTTGATGACCTTGTTGCGCGGGTCGGCGATGGTGTAGACCGGATGACCAAAGCCGATGACGACCTCTTTGTTGGCAACGCGCTCGCGGATGTCCGCCTCGGCGTCGTCCGGGCTGGCGTAGCGGCTCTGGATCTCGAAGGCCGCTTCGTTGGCGCCGCCATGCTTGGGGCCGCGCAGCGCACCGATGGCACCGGTGATGGCGCTGAACAGGTCGCTGCCCGTCCCGGCGATGACACGCGCGGTGAAGGTGGAGGCGTTGAACTCGTGCTCGGCGTAGAGGATGAGCGAGGTGTGCATGGCCCGTTCCCACAGCGCGCTGGGCTTGTGTCCATGCAGCAGGTGCAGGAAGTGGCCGCCGATGGAGTCGTCATCGGTTTCCACCGCAATGCGCCGGCCGTTGGCGGCCCAGTGCCACCAGTACAGCAGCATCGAGCCCTGGCAGGCCATGAGCTTGTCGGCAATGTCGCGGGCACCGGCCAGGTTGTGGTCGTCTTTCTCGGGCATCACGCAGCCCAGCACCGAGACGCCGGTGCGCAGCACATCCATCGGGTGCGCCGAGGGGGGCAGTTGCTCCAGTGCGGTTTTTACCGCGGCGGGCAGGCCGCGCAGGCGCTTGAGTTTGGTTTTGTAGGCGGCGAGTTCGGAGGCGTTGGGCAGTTTGCCGTGCACCAGCAGGTGGGCGACTTCCTCGAATTCGCAGGCTTCGGCCAGATCGAGAATGTCGTAGCCGCGATAGTGCAAATCGTTGCCGGTGCGGCCGACGGTGCACAGCGCGGTGTTGCCTGCCGTGACTCCAGAGAGTGCAACGGATTTTTTCGGCTTGAAGGTCATGCCGCCTGGCGCGGTGTTGTCACTCATTTGTTGTCTCCTCGGTGCGTTGTTATTGCGAACGGGATTTGTCCGAGAACAGGGCGTCGAGACGTTGTTCGTAGGCGTGGTAGCCGATGCTCTCGTACAACTCGGCGCGGGTCTGCATCAGCGGCACCACGGCCTGCTGCGTACCGTCGCGGCGGATGGTCTGGTAGACGGTTTGCGCGGCCTTGTTCATGGCGCGAAAGGCCGATAGCGGATAGAGCGCCATGGCCACGTCGGCGCTGCGCAGTTCATCGACGGTGAACAGCGGCGTGGCACCGAACTCGGTGATGTTGGCCAGCAGCGGCAGGCCCACCGCCGCGCTGAACTTGCGGTAGGTGTCGAGGTCGAGTGCGGCTTCGGCGAAGATGGCGTCGGCTCCCGCCTCGGCGCAGGCGCGGGCGCGGGCGATGGCGGCGTCCAGTCCTTCCACGGCGATGGCATCGGTGCGGGCGATGACAAAAAACGCCGGATCGGTGCGCGCATCGACCGCGGCCTTGATGCGGTCGGCCATTTCACCGCTGCTCACGATTTCCTTGCCGGGCCGGTGGCCACAGCGTTTGGCGCCAACCTGGTCTTCAATGTGCAAGGCTGCGGCGCCCGCCTTGATGAGGCTTTTGACCGTGCGCGCAATATTGAAGGCGCTGGGGCCAAATCCCGTGTCCACGTCGACCAGCAAGGGCAGGTCGCACACGTCGGTGATGCGGCGCACATCGGTGAGTACGTCATCGAGGGTGTTGATGCCCAGATCGGGCAGGCCCAGCGATCCGGCCGCGACGCCGCCGCCCGATAGATAGATGGCGCGGAAGCCCGCGTGTTGCGCCAGCAGCGCGTGGTTGGCGTTGATGGCCCCCACGATCTGCAGCGGGCTTTCCTGCGAGAGGGCGAGCCGGAAGCGCTCGCCTGCGGTGGATGTGCTCATGCGGTAGCTCGTGCGTGTGCGGTGAAAGGGGCAGCAGGGCGTGGGCAGGGCGGGCAGGAGCTTTGCTACAGCAAGCAGCCGTGATCTGCCGCGCCGTCGCCCAGCGGAAGTTAAAGCAGGTGCTGCACGCCGGCTTTTTCTTCTTCCAGTTCAGCAAGGGTTTTGTTGATGCGCTCTTGCGAAAAGGCGTCGATGGGCAGATCGCGCACCAGCTGATACTCGCCATTTGCGCAAGTCACGGGGAAGCCGAACAGCGTTTCCTTGGGAATGCCGTAGGCGCCGTCAGACGGGATGCCCATGCTGACCCACTTGCCGTTGGTGCCCAGCGCCCAGTCGTGCATGTGGTCGATGGCGGCGTTGGCGGCGGATGCGGCCGAACTTAGGCCACGCGCCTCGATGATGGCTGCGCCGCGCTTGCCCACTGTGGGCAGGAACACGTCGCGGTTCCAGGCGTCATCGCCAATCAGGTCTTTGACCGACTGGCCGCCCACGGTGGCAAAGCGGTAGTCGGCATACATGGTGGGCGAGTGGTTGCCCCAGACGCAGACCTTCTCCAGATCGGCCACGGCCTTGCCAGTCTTGGCGGCAAGCTGGCTGAGTGCGCGGTTGTGATCCAGACGCAGCATGGCGGTGAAGTTCTTGGCCGGCAGATCGGGCGCGGACTTCATGGCGATATAGGCGTTGGTGTTGGCCGGGTTGCCGACCACCAGGGTCTTGACCGTGCGCCTGGCGACGGCGTTGAGCGCCTTGCCCTGCGCGGTGAAGATTTGCGCATTGGCCGAGAGCAGATCGCGCCGCTCCATGCCGGGGCCGCGCGGGCGGGCGCCTACCAGCAGGGCGTAGTCCACATCTTTGAACGCCGTCATCGGATCGCCGTGCGCGCTCATGTCGGCCAACAGCGGGAAGGCGCAATCTTGCAGTTCCATCATCACCCCTGTCAGCGCCTTTTGCGCCTTTTCGTCGGGGATTTCGAGCAGCTGCAGAATGACGGGCTGATCCGCGCCGAGCATCTGACCGGAGGCGATGCGGAACAGCAGGGCGTAGCCGATCTGGCCGGCTGCGCCGCTGACGGTGACGCGTACGGGGGCTTTGGACATGAGGAACTCCTGTTTCGGTGAGAGGCGAGCGCGCTGGGCGCGCCGTTGTGCACTGCAGTATCTGAACGAGTGTAGGACGGGCATTTCGCTGCGTCAATCACTCATCTGTCTTATATAAGATGTTTTTTATCAAATGCTGGACAAGGCGGCCCACCCTATGCTGCAATGCACGACATGATGGTGTCCCGCACTGCTCCCGATCCAGCGCCCGAGGCGCAAGCGTCTGCTGCATCGAATCCCAGTTTCAGTCCCTTGTACCGGCAGATCAAGGGGCTGATCACGCGCAGCCTGCAGCACGGTGACTGGAAGCCGGGCGAGCTCATTCCCAGCGAATCCGATCTGGCGCGGCGCTTTGGCGTCAGCCAGGGCACGGTGCGCAAGGCGGTGGACGAACTGGCTGCCGATGGTTTGCTGCTGCGACGGCAAGGGCGGGGCACGTTTGTGTCCACGCATCATGAAGAGCGAGTGAAGTTCCGTTTTCTGCGGCTGGTTCCTGATGCCGTTGCTGAGGGAGAGCGCGCCACTCCGCAGCCGATGGACCGGCAATTTCTGGAATGCAAACGCAGTCGCGCTTCGCAAGAGGTGGCGCGGGCGCTCGGCATCAAGCCCGGTGAAAGCGTCACGCAGATCCGGCGTCTGCTGTTGCTCGCGGGCAGTCCCGTGGTGTACGAAGATATTTATCTCCCTGGCCCTGCCTTTCGCGCCTTGACTGCGGAACGGCTGGAAAGCTATCGCGGCCCGCTTTACGCTCTGTTCGAGTCGGAGTTTTCCACCCGCATGGTGCGGGCCGAGGAAAAACTCCGTGCGGTCAACGCGGCCGGGCAGGAAGCGCAGCTCTTGCAGGTCAGGGAGGGCGAGGCTTTGCTGCTCGTCGAGCGGCTGTCATTCAGTTATGGTGAACTGCCAGCGGAATATCGCCGCGGGCTCTACAACACCCGGCATCATCACTACCGAAATGAGTTGAACTGAGAGCTTGTGAACATTTCAGCCATGCCCGCCTTGCACGCCAAAACACCCCCGCCCTTCGTTGCAAATGCGCGCCATAGCCCGGGCTATGGCTGTG
>JAFGXB010000186.1 GCA_016936875.1 Burkholderiaceae bacterium
CAGCCCCATGAGCACCGCAGGCACCGCCCACAATGGAAAGTCCCGCTTGGCCGTGAAACCCACGTCGAGCACATGCTTCATCAAAGCCGGAAGCACCGGCTCAGTCGCCGCCACTATGGCGGCAAACAGCACGATGAGCAATGCGGCAGAGCGGTTGCGGGGGTTAGCGTTGAAGAGTTGCCTCAGCAACCGCAGCGCAGAGTCAAGCGGCTTCAATCCTCTTTCCGACATATAGAACTCTCATGCTTAGAAACCGACAGAGCATAGCGGCCAGCGTGTCTCCAGAAACTTCGATATTTACGACCTTCGCCATAGCATTTGCAGCCGCCACAACAGCATTGCCGATCGCATGGGGTTCAGCAGCACTGGTTTTCTTGCTCATCGCGTTTCTTCTAAGCGCTTTCAAAAAGAGCACCTGGCAACGCATCGGAGCCAGTTCTTTTGCGTGGGCCGCCATGGCCCTCCTTGCAGCGCTCGCCATCGGCATGCTCTATGGGTCAACACCGCTATCTCAAGCCTTCGAATTTTGGACTAAATATCTAAAACTTTTGGTTGTACCCATCATCATTGCACTTGCACCTAACGAAAAGCTGAAGCGATTGGCAATCAACTTGGCACTTGGAGCGGTGACCTTGTCAGTACTTGTGTCATACATACGTTATCTAGGATTTTTGCCACCCTATAGTGATCCCCATCAGGCCTATATCGGCTTTCAAAATAGAATTACTTTCGGGCTTTACACCTCTGTAGCAAGCTACGTTTTTGCATACCGAGCAATAAAATTAAAAGAGCCGCGTTGGAGAATTTTCTACTCCATTCTGTTCTTCATTTTTGCATATAACACCCTGGCAATTAATAACGGGCGAACGGGGTATGTCATATTTTTTGCACTCACGGCACTTTTCATTTTTCGTAACATCCCCGCGCGTTTGAAATTAGCCTCTCTGGGCATCGCGCTTATTGCCATCGCCGCGACTTTATTGACATCGCCAGTCTCTCGTGATCGCTTAGAAAGAAGCGTATCAAACGTAGAAACGCTCCAAACCAATAAACCAGTGGCAGACAGTTCCATTGTCATTCGATGGCAATTTTTCAAGAACAGCCTATCCATCATTGAAGACGCACCGCTGATCGGCCATGGAACAGGTAGTTTTGAGAATCAGTATGAAAAACGCATATCCGGGAGCGCTCAAGTCGGATCATCCAATCCGCACAACGATTATTTACTTATCGCATCCCAACTGGGTTTTATTGGACTCACTCTCGAATTTCTCCTGATAGCATCCATTGCCTTTTCAATTGGCGCAATAAAAAACGAAGATAAAGAAGTTATATATGCGTTAATTATTTCATTTATATTATATTCTGGCCTAAATTCAACACTATTAGATGCTGGCGAGGGACGATATTTTTTAATACTTTTTTCTATTATAATTTCGTCCAGCAAAGGGGTGGCATTTGATGCAAAGCGTTAGTTCCGAATTTAAATTAAGTGTGATTGTCATTACAAAAAATGAAGCCCTCAATATCCGAACTTGCCTTGAATCAGTTGGCGGCCTGGCCGATGAAATTATCGTCGTTGACTCTGGTAGTATCGACGGAACCCAGAGCATTTGCCGCGAAATGGGTGCCACCGTTGTCGAAACAGACTGGCCCGGATTTGGGCCACAAAAGAATCGCGCCCTCCAGTTGGCCCGAGGGGAATGGGTATTATCGCTTGACGCCGACGAGCATCTAAGCCCAGCCCTGAGGGAAGAAATTAAATCCGTGCTTGACAATCACCAAGGTAAGCTATCTGCCTACTACATACCACGAAAATCAAGCTATTGCGGCCAAGTCATGAAGCATAGCGGCTGGTGGCCGGACCAAGTTGTTCGTCTGTTTAGAAAAAATACCGGGCGATTTACGGATGCCATCGTCCATGAGAAAGTTGTTTTTGAAGGCCCATCTGGAGAACTACAGAATCACCTCATACACTTGGCGATTATTAGTATAGAGCAATCAATTTCGAAAATGAATGCGTACTCCACCGCAGGATCAATTCAACTCGCAGAACGCGGCATTCAAGCAAGTGTTAGTAAAGCTGTCCTCAAAGGTTTATGGGCCTTTTTCCGAACTTATATTTTACGACTCGGCATTCTAGACGGAAAACTCGGATTTATTTTATCTGTCGCAAACGCAGAAGGCGTTTATTATAGATATATAAAATCCTGGATAAATCATCACAAAGATGTCAAATCAAATGAATCCTAATTTGAGCATCATTGTCTTGACCTATAATCGGAGCGACGCGCTTGCAGCAGTACTTTATGGATTGACTCGCCAAGTCATTAAACCGAAAGAAGTCATCATATCGGACGATGGCTCTCAGCCAGAACATAAGTTAGCCATAAAAAAGCACTTGATGGAAAATAAATGGCCATTCAAGATTAAATATATTTGGCATCCGAACATAGGGTTCACTGCATCTCGCGCAAGAAATCAAGCCGCAACTCTTTCATCTGAAGATTATTTAATATTCCTTGATGGTGACTGCATACCAAGGCCAGATTTCATAGCACAACACCTAGCTATCAGAAAGAAGAATTGTTTTATAAATGGAAGCCGCATCCTGCTAAGCGAAAATATAACTAATGAAATAATTCTTCGACCAAATATAATCGAGTATTCGTCTTTTTTTTGGCTCCGCCAAAGATTGACTGGCCGTACAAATAAATGGCTTTCTACTGTCGGCCGTATTCCCATTGCCCTTCGACACGCCACATCGACTTTCAACTGGAGAGGAATCCGCAGTTGCAATTTCGCTCTTTGGCGGAGCGACTTTAATCAGGTCAACGGCTTCGACGAATCATTCGTAGGTTGGGGCCATGAAGATGCCGATTTTGTTTGGCGACTGCATCTGGCGGGCTGTCAGCGTATTAACGGCTATTGGGCTACCGAGGTGCTGCATCTTTGGCACAAGGAAGCCAGCCGAGATCGGGAATCCGCCAATGCCAAGCGCTTACAAGAGCGGATTGCCAATCCCGATTCGGGGTTTGTGGCGGCAATCGGTCTCAGAGAGGCGACTTATGCTGATTGCGAAATTGTGTACACCAACGAATGACGCGAGCACCGGAACCAATCCCCCATTCCCAACTCAGTCTTCTTGTCGCCAAGTTCTGATTCAATTGCGCATCGCAGCAAGACTTGCGAATTTTTACTCCTGCGGGGCCCTCGCCCTTCTTAGAATTCCAACGCAGTGTGTGCTCTCGCTCCGCAGAGTCCGCTGCTCTTTCACCGAAACTCCATGCAGCGACGCCGATTTGTTTTAGCTTCTCTTTCTGCCCCGTTCGTGCGCGGGGCGGCTTCGTTTGTCGGGCTCGCCGCGCTGAGCCGTTCGGCGCAGGCGCAGTTCAAGGTGGATGTCTCGGGCATCGGCGCCACGCAGATTCCGGTGGGCATCGGCGCCTTCAGCGACCTGAACCATTGCCCGCAACCGATTGCCGACATCGTGCGGGCCGATCTCACGCGCAGCGGGCTGTTCGCTGTGAGCAATCTGGGCGGGCAGACGTTGACCGAGCAGGGGCCGCCAAATTACGCGGCGTGGCGTTCACAAAATCTCGAAGCGGTGGCCGGGGGCAACGTGGCGCCGGTGGCCGGCGGGCGTTGGCAGCTGCAGTTCCGTCTCTGGGACGCGGTGAAACAGGCCGATCTCGGTGGCCTCGCACTAACGGTCATGCCGGGCGATCTGCGGCTGGCGGCGCACAAGATCAGCGACTACATCTATCAAAAACTCACGGGGCAGCGCGGGGTGTTTGCCACCCGCATTGCCTACATCACCAAGGCGGGGCAGCGCAATTTCTCGCTCAATATCGCCGATAGCGATGGTGCCAATCCGCAGTTCGCATTGCGCAGCCGCGAGCCGCTGCTGTCGCCGGTGTGGTCGCCCAACGGGCAGGAGCTGGCCTATGTCTCTTTCGAGACCGGCAAGCCCGTGGTCTTCATGCAAAACGTGCGCAGCGGTGCGCGGCGTATGGTGGCCAATTTCAAGGGATCAAACAGTGCACCGGCATTCTCGCCCGACGGCGGCACGCTGGCCGTGGTGCTCACGCTCACCGGGCGCTCGCAAATCTATCTGATGCCCAGCAAGGGCGGCACGCCGCGGCAACTCATGCGCTCGTATTCCATCGACACCGAGCCGACTTTCTCGCCCGACGGTCAGAGCCTGTATTTCGTCAGTGACCGCGATGGCGGGCCGCAGGTCTACAAGGTCGGCCTGAGCGGCGGCAGCGTGCAGCGCATCACTTACAGCGGCGGCTACAACGTCAGCCCGGCCATCAGCCCGGATGGCAAGACGCTGGCCTACATTTCACAGCAGGGCAACAGTTACCAGCTTTGGTCGATCAACCTCGCCACCAATGCCACCCAACTGCTCGATAACGGCAGTGATTGCGGGCACCCCAGTTTTGCCCCGAATGGCCAGATCGTGCTTTATTCTGCGGGGGGTCAAGGCGGTGAAGTGCTCAAGACCGTGTCCATTGATGGCCGCGTGCGCTCCACACTGTCGCAAGCGGGTGTTCAGGTTCGCGAGCCTAGCTGGGGGCCCTGGACGCCTGACCGCTGATCTGCATCATTATTCTTTTCATTCTTTCCACCTCTGCACCCTTTCCCAACCCCGTTTCGATCGGAGAAACACGTGAACATGCGCTCTACCCTGGTTTTCACCGCACTTGCCGCCGCCCTGGCCCTTGGTGGCTGCGCTTCGCCTGTCCCTGTCAAGCAGGCGCCTGTCGAATCCAAAACACCGACTGCCGTTGAAGGCGGCACTGCGGGCGCCAATGCCAACGGCACCGGGCAGAATCAGGTGGCCGCAGTGCAAGCCCCTGCCGAGTCCAGCGCCGGTCCCGGCCCCAATGTGCCCAAGAGCGTGTATTTCGCTTTCAACAGCTACACGGTGGAAGGTCAATACACCCCGGTGCTCAACGCCAATGCCACTTACCTGACCCAGCATCCGCAAGCGCATGTGCAACTGCAGGGCAACACTGACGCCCGCGGCAGCCGTGAATACAACCTGGCGCTGGGCCAAAAGCGCGCCGACGCGGTAATGAAAGGCATGGAGCTTCTCGGCGTGAAGCCTTCGCAGATGGAAGCCATCAGCTACGGCAAGGAAAAGC
The DNA here is from genome assembly GCA_016936875.1 of Burkholderiaceae bacterium. Classification (GTDB taxonomy): domain Bacteria; phylum Pseudomonadota; class Gammaproteobacteria; order Burkholderiales; family Burkholderiaceae_C; genus Thiomonas. The sequence continues at coordinate 5,154 of JAFGXB010000186.1, forward strand.
CCAAAGCGCTGGGCAACACCGAGGCGGATTACGCCGAAAACCGGCGTGTTGACATCGCCTATCAACAATGATCGGCATCCGCCCTTTTCTGTTTGTCGCTGCACCGCTGCGCCGCGCGCAGCGGGTGTTGCCCGCGGCCCTGCTGGCTGTGGGGCTGGGCACCGGGCTGGCTGCGCCAGCCCATGCCGACATGTTCCCGGACAACGAAGCCCGACGCGCCATACTCGACCTGCGCAACCAGGTGACGCAAAACCAGCAGGCCACGCAGGCGCAGCTCACCCAGCAGGCGCAGCAGATCCAGCAGATTCGCAACTCCCTCCTCGACCTGTCCAACCAGATCGAGCAGATGCGCGGTGAAATTGCCCAGGTGCGCGGCAAGCAGGACGCCGCCACGCAGCAACTCAACGACGCGCTGGGCAAGTTGCAAACCAGCCAGCAGCAACTCACCCAGCGGCTCAAACCGCTGGAGCCGGTGCAGGTGCAAATCAACGGTCAACCGTACACGGTACAGCCGGCTGAAAAAGCGGCCTTCGATCAAGCGCTGGCCACGTTCCGCAATGGTGACTTTGCCGGCAGCGCCACACAGTTGAAAGCATTTCTGGCGCAATATCCCACCAGTCCTTACGACGCTGACGCGCAGTACTGGCTGGCCAACGCCCAGTACGCGCAAAAACAGTACAAGGACGCCATCGCCACGTTTCAGGGCCTGATTCAGAGCAGCCCGAACAATCCGCGTCTGCCCGAGGCCATGCTGGGCCTGGCGAACTGCCAGATCGAAGTGCGGCAAATTGTCGCTGCGCGCAAAACCCTCAACGCGCTGGTGCAAACCTATCCGCAGTCTGAAGCGGCGCAGGCCGGCCGCGACCGTCTGGCCAAGCTGCGGTGATGCGGTGACGGCCGCCGCGACACCGTCGGCCGTCGTGCTGCTCTCGGGCGGTATGGACTCGGCCACGGTGCTGGCCCTGGCGCGCGAGCAGGGCTTTCGCGCCTTTGCGCTCTCGCTCGACTATGGGCAGCGCCACCGGGCCGAGCTGCAGGCGGCGCGCCATGTGGCGGCTGCGCTGGGCGCGGCGCGGCATGAGGTCATCCGTCTCGATCTCGGCCGCTTTGGCGGATCGGCGTTGACCGATCACACCCTCACCGTGCCCACGACAGGCGCGCAGGCGGGCATTCCGCTCACCTACGTTCCGGCGCGCAATACCGTCATGCTGTCTCTGGCCCTGAGCTGGGCCGAAGCACTGGGCGCGCAACACATTTTTTACGGTGCCAACGCGGTGGACTATTCCGGCTACCCGGACTGTCGGCCCGAGTATGTTGCCGCGTTTGAAAGCATGGCGAACCTGGCCACCAAGGCCGCGGTGGAAGGCAGACCAACGCAGATCCATGTACCCATCATCGCCCTGCGCAAAGGCGACATCATCCGCACCGGCCTGCGCCTCGGCGTGGACTTCGCCATGACGGTGAGCTGCTACCAGGCCGACGACGACGGTCGTGCCTGTGGCCGCTGCGACGCCTGCCGCATCCGCGCCCAAGGGTTTGCGGACGCTGACGTGCCCGACAGCACACGCTACCAGCCTTCGCACACCGCCTGAGCCCGCCGCGAAAGACCTGCGCGTCAAACCAGCTGCACGCGCCATGGAACAATAGTGGCCCGCTGTTGGACCGTCGTGTCCCGCCTTCCCCGTACCCCGCCCGCTCCATGTCGTCCGTCTCCATTCCAGCCCTCCATGCCACCGTGCTGTGGGGCGGGTTCGCGCTCAGCGTGGTGTTTGGCGCCATCATGCAGCGCACGCGGTTCTGCACCATGGGCTCGGTGAGCGACATTGTGAACATGGGCTCCTGGATGCGCATGCGCATGTGGGTGCTGGCCATTGCCACTGCCACCATTGGTTTCAACCTGCTGGCTGCCACCGGGCAGATTGACGCGGCGCAGACCATCTACACCACGTCCAAGGTGTTGTGGTTGTCGGCATTGACGGGAGGTCTGCTGTTTGGCTTTGGCATGGTGCTGGCCTCGGGCTGCGGCAGCAAGACCCTGGTGCGCATTGGCGAAGGCAACCTCAAGGCCGTGGTGGTGTTTGTGATGATTGCGGTGTTTGCCTACATCACCCTGCGCGGCATCACCGCCGAAGTCCGCGTGCATCTGTTCGACACGGTGAGCACGCAGCTCGCCGGGCCGCAAGATCTGCCCGCCATCGTTGCTCGCGTCACCGGCCTGCCGCTGGCCAGCCTGCAGCTTGCGTTCGGCCTGGGCGTGGGACTGCTGCTCGGCGGCTGGGCACTGAGCGCGCGCGAATTTCGCACGGCCAACAACCTGCTCGCCGGGTTCGGACTGGGGGCGGTCATCGTGGGAATCTGGTTTATTTCCGGCAAACTCGGCTTTCTGGCGGAAGACCCGCAAACCCTGCAAGCCGCCTATCTCGGCACACAGAACAACAAAATGGAATCGCTCAGTTTCGTGGCCCCGCTCGCCTACACCCTGTTCTGGTTCATGATGTATAGCGACGCGAGCAACGTGCTCACCCTGGGCATCGTGTCCGTGTTCGGCGTGATTGCCGGGTCTGCCGGCATGGCGCTGCTCAACCGCCAGTTTCGCTGGGAAGGGTTTCGTGGCGCGGAAGACACCGCCAACCATCTGGTCGGCGGTGCACTGATGGGCATAGGCGGCGTCACCGCGCTGGGCTGCACCATCGGCCAGGGCATGAGCGGCGTGTCCACCCTGTCCATCACCAGCTGGATCGCATTCCTCTCCATTGTGGGCGGAGCGGTGCTCGGGGTGAAGTACCAAGCCTGGCGCGTGGAACGCATGTCTTGATGTTGCGGAACTTGGCTCCAGTGCACACGCCCGAATCGTCAGAATCGCCCGATTTCGACCGGCGCTTCGGCGGGCTCGCACGCCTATATGGCGAGACAGGCGCGCGGCGCATCGCCCAGGCGCACGCGGTGATCATCGGCCTTGGCGGCGTGGGTTCCTGGGCCGCCGAAGCGCTGGCCCGCAGCGGCGTTGGACGCCTCACCCTCATTGACCTCGACCATGTGGCGCCATCCAATATCAACCGCCAGATTCAGGCACTGGAAAGCACGCTCGGAATGTCGAAGGTGCTCGCGCTGCAAGAGCGCTTTGCGCAGATCAATCCCCGATGCGAAATCGCATGCATCGAAGACTTTGTGGAGGCCGACAACGCCGCGCAACACATCCCGGCAGACGCCCATCTGGTGCTCGACTGCTGCGATCAGGTGCGCGCCAAGGCCGCCATCGCGGCGCTCTGCCTGCAGCGTCGCCAACCCGTCTTCATGGCCGGCGCAGCAGGCGGCAAGCGCCATGCAGACGCGCTGCAATGCGCCGATCTGTCCGAAATCACGCATGACCCGCTGCTGGCCAATGTGCGCTACCAGTTGCGCCGCCAGCATGGCGCACCGCGCACGGGCCACCTTGGTGTGCCCTGCGCATTCAGCAGAGAAGTCAGCACCCGCCCAGACAGCCCAACCTGCGACCCGCTCCAAGCGCAGGGCAAACAGTCCGACAACAGCTTGAATTGCGCCGGTTTCGGCTCCAGCGTCATGGTGACCGCCTCCATGGGCATGATTTTGGCAGCGCGGGCGCTGGACGCCGTGCTATGATGACAGGCTTGATTTCAGTGGGGTCGTTAGCTCAGTCGGTAGAGCAGCGGACTTTTAATCCGTTGGTCGCGTGTTCGAGTCACGCACGACCCACCACCCCTGCAACACCGGGTTGTTAGCTCAGTTGGTAGAGCAGCGGACTCTTAATCCGTAGGTCGACAGTTCGAGCCTGTCACAACCCACCAATAAAATCATGCACTTAGGCCACCATACCCGGTGGCCTTTTTGCTTCCTGGGACACTGGCGGGACACTCAGGGACAAAAACATGCGACACAGCACAGCACAAGCGCCGAGGTGGCGGACATATTCCCATGATCGGACGGGTTGGCGTTGACGACGCCCGCAAAGACGGCAGCCCAGTGCCCCAAAGTGCCCCATTTTTCAGAGACAGTGCCCCTGTAGTGCCCTATTGCAAAGTTTATTGCATGTATATTGTTGTTTTTATTTATGTTTTTCATATTTCACTACGGATAGATGATCAGGCGTTTCCTTTTGTCGCGCTGTTTCGTAAGCTGCGAACTACAGCAACACGAGGCGCAACATGGCAAGCATCGAAAAGCGAGATAGCGATCAAGGCATCACTTACCGGGTGAAGGTGCGTCTCA
>JAFGXB010000187.1 GCA_016936875.1 Burkholderiaceae bacterium
CATCTCGGCGCTGCCGTTCACCTTGTAGCGCATAGTCGTTTCTTCAGGGACACCTGGCCCGCGTGCGGGGTTGGGTTGCTCAGAGGGCGAAGACAAGCGCGAGGAAGCGCTACTGTTTCATGTGGGGACTACGCGGGCGACGCAGCGGTTGGTGGTTGGAGCGAGTGGCAGTGGGAAGTTGCCTCACGCATTCGCACTACAATCTGACTAATCTAGTCAGACCTGGGAGTCTCCATGCACATCTGGCAAATGCAAGAAGCCAAATCGCGCCTTTCCGAGGTGGTCAAAGAGGCCGAGCGCGACGGCCCGCAGGAAATCACGGTACATGGCAGGTCGGTGGCCGTCGTGCTGTCGCGCGCCGAGTATGATCGTTTGGCCGGTACCGGTGAGTCACTGGCTTCCTTTATACGCCGCTCGCCGTTGGCGAATGCAGAGGATCTCGATTTCCCGCGTGACACCAGCCTCACGCGAGAAAACCCCCTGTAACCTGTGAGCTACCTCGTCGATACCAACGTCCTGTCCGAACTGCGACGTCGCGAACCGGCACCAGCGGTTGTGCAGTGGATGGAAGCGCGCCCGACCACAGCCTTGTATCTGTCTGTCCTGACCGTGGGCGAGTTGCGCAAAGGCATCGAGGCGATGACCGCTGGCCTGCGCAAACAACAACTGCTCGACTGGCTGGATGTTGAATTGCCTGCGTTCTTCGCAAACCGGCTGCTCCCGGTCGATCTGAAGGTCGCCGAACGCTGGGGAAAATTGCTGTCACAAGCCGGGCGCCCTCTTCCCGCCATCGACAGCCTGCTCGCCGCTACCGCCCTGACCCATGATCTGACCCTCGTGACTCGCAATGTGCGTGACTTTCAGTTTTCAGGGCTAGCGGTCATCGACCCTTGGGCCGCCAAGTGATCTGGCCTGGCGATTATTTCAATTCTGACTCGCGCCAACGTCTTCGCCACGCCCCAGTCCCTCTCTTGTTCTTGAACAACCATGTCCAGCGATACGTCCTTCTACGTCTACCGCTCAAAGACCCACGAGTGTCGCCAGCCTTGCCGTTCTACATTGGCAAGGGAACGGGGACGCGCTCCTTTGACCATCTTGTCAAACCTGATAACACTCGCAAGGGCTTGATGATTAAAGAGATTGAAGCCGCTGGAGCGAAAGTGCTGGTTAGCCGTTTGGTCGATGCGCTTGATGAACACCAAGCCATCCGACTGGAAGCGGAATTGATTTCAGCATTCGGAACGATCGACACTGGTGGCCTATTGAGGAACACAGTGATGCCTTCTGGCCTTGCAGCGAAAGTACGCACATCTGTGATTGTTCCCTCGGGCCTTAAAGAAAAAGCTCAGCTAGGGCTGAGCCTCTTGAAGGATGCCGTTCTCGAACTCGCAAAAGCCAATCCAAACGGCGTTTCCAATTCCGACACGGCTAGCCTTCTCGGGCTTCGCAGTGATTACGGCGGAGGTTCGAAGGATTATTTGTCCTATAGCCTGCTCGGCATCCTCATGCGCGAAGGCAAGCTAGATCGTTCTCAAACGGGAAAGAAACATATCGCCCGAGTGGACTGACCCGTTGTCAGACGTCACCGGTCAATATCTCCCGCATCGAATGCCCCCCAGTTCGAATCAAATTCATCATCTGGGTAGTACCGCCAACTTGTCATTCATGCCCCGCCGCATTCTCTATCTCTCCGGCACCCGTGCCGACTTCGGGCTGATGCGCCACACCCTGCTCACTGCCGCTGCGCATCCGGGGCTGAAGGTGGCGGTGGCGGTGACGGGCATGCATCTGCACCCCAACTATGGCCACACGGTGGACGACATCGCGGCCAGCGGGCTGCGCATCGCGGCGCGCATTCCCAGCGACGTGGGCGCGCGGGACGGTGCAGGCATGACGCGGGCGATCAGCCAGACGCTGGCCGGGCTGGTGCCGGTGCTGCAGGCCGAGTGGCCTGACGCGCTGCTGCTGCTGGGCGACCGGGGCGAGATGCTCGCGGGGGCGATTGCGGCGCTGCATCTGGGCGTCCCAAGCATTCACCTGCACGGCGGCGAGCGCTCGGGCACGGTGGACGAGCCGGTGCGCCATGCCATCAGCAAGCTGGCGGCGCTGCATTTCTGCGCCACGGCGCAGTCGCGCGAGCGGCTGATTGCCATGGGCGAAGACCCGCAGCGCGTGCATGTGGTGGGGGCGCCGGGGCTGGACGATCTGTCTGATGTGCGGCAGCTTCCGCGAGAAGCCGCGCTGCGCGCTTTGCAGGCGGCGCTGGCGCGGCAGGCTCCCCTCCCCAACCCTCCCCACGTCTGGGGAGGGGGTGACGATGTTGCTCCTCCTCCACTCGTGGGGGAGGCCGGGAGGGGGAGTCTTGCGGAGCGCCCCTACGCCCTCGTGCTGTTCCACCCGGTGGTGCAGGAGGCGGGCGACGCCGCCGTGCAGACTCAGGCGCTGATCGACGGGCTGCGGGCCGCCGGGGCGGGCTCGGCCTTCAACGTGGTGTGGCTGGCGCCCAATGCCGACGCGGGTTCGGGCGCTATTGAGGCCTTGCTGCGGGCGCAGCAGTGGCCGGGGTTTCACCGCATCACCCATCTGCCGCGGGCCGACTATCTGGCCGCGCTGCGCCACGCGGCGGTGCTGGCGGGCAACTCGTCGTCGGGCATCATCGAAGCGGCGAGTTTCGGCACGCCGGTAGTCAACGTCGGCAGCCGTCAGAACCTGCGCGAGCGCAACGCCAACACGGTGGACGTGCCGCCGCAGGCGGGCGCCATCGAAGCGGCCGTGCGGCAGGCGCTGGGGCCCTGGTCACATCCGGAGCAAAACGTCTACGGTGACGGCCAGAGCGCCGCGCGCATCGCGCATCTGCTGGCCACCCTGCCCTTCTCAGTTCCGCACGGCCGCTCCGAAGGCACTGACACCCCCTCGGGGGGAGACGCGCGCAGCGCGTCTGGGGGCCGTGACCCTTCTGGCGATCTGCTGCACAAGGTCAATCGTTATTGAAAGCACCATGTCGACATCCCCCGAAAAGCCTGTCTTGATCGTGTTTGGCGCTGGTGGCCACGGCCGCGTGGCGGCAGACGCCGCGCTGTTCAGCGGCGCGTTCGCCCGCGTGGTCGCCGCAGACCGCAACCCCGCCGCGTGGGGCACGGAAATGCTGCCCGGTGTGCCGGTGCTGCGCCCCGATGAACTGTCCGCCCTGCCCGCGCCGCTGGCCGTCCATATCGCCATCGGCAACAACCCGGTGCGGCGGCAAGAGGCCGCCCGGCTGGCCGCTGAATGGCCGCTGGCCCAACTCGCCACCATCGTTCACCCCAGCGCCAGCGTGGCGGCTTCGGCGCGCGTCGCGCCGGGCTGTCTGATGACCGCGCAGTGCGTGGTCGGCCCCATGGCCGAGCTGGGGGAAGGTGTCATCGTCAATCACGGCGCAGTGGTCGATCACGACTGCCGCATTGCCGCCTGGGCGCACATCGCGCCGGGTGTCAAACTCGGCGGCGCGGTGCAGGTGGGCGAGGCCGCCCTGGTGGGCGCGGGCAGCACGGTGCTGCGCAATCTGCGCGTGGGCGCGGGCGCCACGCTGGGCGCGGGCGCGGTGCTGCTGCAAGACCTGCCAGACGGCGCGGCCTGGGCGGGGGTGCCGGCACGGCCCCTGGCGCTGGCAAGCGCGTAAAGCCGCAGAACCGCGCCCGGTCTGCGATGTACACTTTGCTGTACATTGACCCTGGAGCCCTGCCATGCGTGACACCACCTTCACCGAGCTGCGCAACCATGCCCGCGCGTTTTTCGACCTGGTCGAAGCGGGGGAATCTGTGCGCGTGCTGCGCAAGGGCAAACCCATCGCCGAGATTCACCCGGTGGCGCCGCAAGTGCCCTCTTGGAAGCGGCGCACGGCCTGCCCGTTGCAGATTTCGGGTGAGCAGATCAGCCGCGTCATTCTCGACCAACGCTGATCACTGCGGCACCATGCGGGTGTACTTCGATTCCTCGGCGCTGGCCAAGCGCTATGTCCACGAAACCGGCTCGGCCGACGTGCTGCACTGGTGCGAGGAGGCCAGCGTGCTCGCCCTGTCGGTGATCGCCGTCCCTGAACTGATTTCGGCCTTCAATCGCCTGCTGCGCGAAGGCCGTATCGACGTGCAGCAATACCGTGACGTGAAGACCGATCTGCTCGCCGACATCGAGGACGCGCTGGTGTGCGATACCGCGCCCGAAGTCGTCGGCCATGCCATCCGGGCGCTCGAGTCCCACCCGCTGCGCGGCGTGGATGCGCTGCACATCGGCGCTGCGCTGGCCTGCGAGGCCGATGTGTTCGTTTCCGCCGATCAGCGCCAGTGCAGTGCGGCGCGCACTCTCGGCCTGCGCGCCGTTTCCGTCTGAATGACAGTTTCCATGCCCACCTCGTCTCTGCCCCCACTCTGCCTTTCCCCCACCGCCACGCTGCACGACGCGCTCGCCCGGCTGGACGCCACCGCGCAGGGCATTCTGCTTGTCACAGACGCGCAGGGCCGCCTGCTGCGCACCGTGACCGATGGCGATCTGCGCCGTGCCGCGCTGGCGGGCACGCCCGCCAGCGCGCCGCTCTCGGCCCTGCCCACGGCGCATGCGCCGCACACGGTGAGTCTGCAGGCCAGCCAGCGCGACGTGCTGGCGCTGATGGACGCGCAGCGCATCGACCATGTGCCGGTGGTGGACGCGGCCGGGCGCGCGGTCGATCTCATCACGCGGCGCGAGCTGTCGCAGCGCGTCTATCTGTCGTCGCCGCATCTGGGCGACGACGAGGTGGCGCTGGTGCAGGAGGCCTTCACCAGCAACTGGATTGCGCCGCTCGGCCCGCATGTGGACGCCTTCGAGCGCGAGCTGGCGGCGATGGTCGGCGTGCAGCACGCCGCGGCCACGAGTTCGGGCACGGCGGCGCTGCATCTGGGCCTGCGTCTGCTGGGCGTGGGGCCGGGCGATGTGGTGCTGTGCTCCAGCCTCACCTTCGTGGCCAGCGCCAACCCCATCAAGCAACTTGGCGCCACGCCGGTGTTCATCGATTCCGAGCCGCAAAGCTGGAATCTGTCGCCGCAGGCGCTGGCCACCGCGCTCGCGGCCTTGCAGGCAGAAGGCATCACGCCCAAGGCCGCCGTGGTCGTCAATCTCTACGGCCAGAGCGCCGAAATGGACGTCATTGCCCCCCTGCTTGAACGCTACGGCGTGCCCATGCTGGAAGACGCGGCCGAATCGCTCGGCGCAACCTACCGCGGCCGCCCCAGCGGCAGCTTTGGCCGGCTGGCGGTGTTTTCGTTCAACGGCAACAAAATCATCACCACGTCAGGCGGCGGCATGCTGGTGGGCAACGACGCCGCGCTCATCGACCACGCCCGCAGGCTGTCCACCCAGGCGCGCGAACCGGCGCGGCATTACGAACATGTGGAAGACGGCTACAACTACCGTTTGAGCAATGTGCTCGCGGGCATCGGCCGCGGGCAGTTGCGGGTGCTGGAGCAGCGGGTGCAGAGCCGCCGCGCGGTGTTCGCGCAATACCGCGACGCGCTGTCCAGCGTGCCCGGCCTGCGCTGGATGGCCGAGCCCGAGGGCCATGCGTCCACCCGCTGGCTGTCGGCCTTCGTGCTCGAAGGCGAGCACGCGCAGACCCGCCGCGACGCCCTGCTCGACTTTCTGGAGCGCCACAACGTCGAGGCCCGGCCGGTGTGGAAACCCATGCATCTGCAGCCCTTGTATGCGGGCTGCCGCTACTTCGCCCATGCGCAGGATCAGGACGTCAGCCGCGCGCTGTTCGAAGGCGGCGTCTGCCTGCCCTCGGGCTCGAATATGAGCGCAGCGCAGCGCGAGCGCGTCTGCGAACTGGTGCTGCGCGGGCTCGAGCTGCGCGAGCGTAACGCCGCATGAAACTGCAGCGCCGCACCACATTGCGCCCGGTCTGGGAGCCCGCGCTGGTTGACGCCGTGGCCGTTGCCCTCGCCTGGCTGCTGACCTTCGTCTTTCGCTTCAGCCTGCTGCGCAACGACCCGCCGACCAATCTGGCCGACATCTTGTGGATCAGCACGCCACTGGCCGCCGCAGTGTGGGTGGCGGCGCTGGCCGGGCTGGGCGCGTACCGCACGCCGTGGCGGCACACCAGCGTGCCCGAGTTCAAGCGGCTGGCTTCGGCCATGATCGTGGCGGCGCTGGCACTTGCGGCCGTGCTGCTGTTGCTGCGCCTGCCCAATTTTCCGCGCTCCATCGTGCTGCTGCACCCGCTGTTCGCAGGCGCCGCGCTGCTCGGCCTGCGGCTGGCCGCGCGCATTCTGGCCGAAGGCCGCCTCACCCGTTCCACCGCGCAGGGCAAGCCGCTGCTGGTGCTGGGCACACTCGACGACGCCGCGCGTGCGCTGCAAAGTCTGCGCGGCAGTGCGGGCTGGCAGGTGGCCGCCCTCATCAGCCCGAACCGTGGCGAAGTGGGCCGCAGCGTGCAGGGCGTGCGGGTCGCCGGCGGCGTGGGCGATCTGGCCCGCGTGGCGCAGGCGCAGGGCGCCAGCCACGCCCTGATTGCCAGCGAACCCGGCAGCCCCGCGCGCCGTGCGCTGCTGCTGCAGGCCAGCGACGCGCGCCTCACCCTGCTCACCCTGCCGCGCGCCGACGACTGGCTGCAAAGCGGCAGCAGCGCGGGCGCGGGCCAGGCACCGCGCCAGGTGGAGCTGGCCGATTTGCTGGGGCGCGCCGCCGTGCAGCTCGACGTGCGCGGCCTCTCCGGCCTGCTCGCCGGGCAGGTGGCGCTGGTCACGGGCGCGGGCGGCAGCATCGGCTCGGAGCTGTGCCGCCAGATCGCGCGCTTCGGGGTGCGGCAACTGGTGTGCATCGACGCGTCGGAAATCGCCATTTACGCGCTGGAGCAGGAGTTCAAGGCGCGCTTTCCCGAGCTGGCCGTGCGCTACTACACCGCCAATGTGCGCGAACCCGAGCGCCTGCTCGATCTGTTCAAGCTGCATCACCCCGCCGTGGTGCTGCACGCCGCGGCCTACAAGCATGTGCCCCTGATGGAAGACGACAACGCCATCGAGGCGCTGCGCACCAATGTGCTGGGCACGCTCAACGCCGCGCGCGCGGCCACCGCCTGCGGGGCGCAGCGCTTCGTGCTCATCTCCACCGACAAGGCGGTGAACCCGACCAATGTGATGGGCGCGAGCAAGCGGCTGGCCGAGCTGGCGCTGCAGGCGCACGCCGCGCAGCACCCCGACACGCATTGCTGCGCAGTGCGCTTCGGCAATGTGCTGGGCTCCAGCGGCAGCGTGGTGCCGCGCTTTGCGGCGCAGATCGCCGCAGGCGGGCCGGTCACCGTGACCCACCCGGAAATCGTGCGCTACTTCATGACCATTCCCGAAGCCGCGCAGCTCGTGCTGCAGGCGGGGCTGATGGGAGAAAGCGGCAACATCTTCGTGCTCGACATGGGTGAGCCGGTGAAGATCGTCGATCTGGCGCGGCTGATGATCCGCCTGTCCAACAAGACCGAAGACGACATTCCCATCCATTTCACCGGCCTGCGCCCCGGCGAAAAGCTGTTTGAAGAACTGCTCGCCGACGACGAAACCACCCTGCCCACGCCCCACCCCAAACTGCGCGTCGCCCGCCAGGCCGAGCAGGCCGCGCTCGACCTGCAAGCGCTGCAGGCCTGGATTGCCGCCAGCGGCGCGCACTCTTCCGCGCAAATCAAGGCCGCGCTCCACGCGCTGGTGCCCGAATACGCGCCCCAGCACACGCTCTAACCCCAATCACTCACACCATGACCCACCCCATCCTGCTGGCCGAACAGGTGCGCAAGCGCTACACCGAAGGGCCGCAACCCGTCGAAGTGCTCCGGGAGGTGAACCTGCGCATCGACGGCGGGCAAACGGTGGCGATCATCGGCGCCTCCGGCTCGGGCAAAAGCACCCTCATGCACCTGCTCGGCGGCCTCGACCGCGCCGACGGCGGCCATGTGCAGGTCTGCGGACGCGACTGGGCGCAGATGCGCCCCAAGGCGCAGGGCGCCTGGCGCAACCAGCATGTCGGCTTCGTCTACCAGTTCCACCACCTGCTGATGGAGTTCAGCGCCCTCGACAACGTGGCCATGCCGCTGCGCATCCGCCGCACCCCCGCCGAGCAGGCGCACGCCGTGGCCGCGCAAATGCTGCAACGCATGGGCCTGGGCGCGCGGCTGCAACACCGCCCGGGCGAACTCTCCGGCGGCGAGCGCCAGCGCGTGGCTATCGCCCGCGCCCTGGTCACCCAGCCACAGCTCGTGCTCGCCGACGAGCCCACCGGCAACCTCGACAGCGACGCCGCCGCCGTGGCCCTCGATATGCTGCTCGACGTGGCCCTGTCGCAGGGCGACGCCGTCATCATCGTCACCCACGAAGCCGCAGTGGCCGCGCGCTGCCAGCGGCAGCTGCGGCTGGTGAACGGCACGCTGCAAGAGGCTTGAGCGCCTGAGACGGCCGCCCGCACCGATCCACTACGATTGACGGATTGTTCCCCACCCACATCCGCAGCCGCTTCGCTTGTCCATGTCCCGTTCCAAAACCACCTTGTTTGAACTCCGCAGCGGCGCCATTGACGCCGTGCACTTGGTGGTGAAAACGCCCGACTTTGCCGCGCTGGCCGAGGCGCTGCAGCAGCGCTTCGACGCCGCGCCCGAGTTCTTCTCCGGTGAGGCCGTCGCCATCGACCTGCGCCGTCTTGCAGAAGATGCCACGCTGCCGCTGGACAAACTCACCGCCCTGCTGCGCCGCTTCAAGATGCGCCCCTTCGGCGTGGTCGCGCAGGCCGCGCAACAGGCCTGGGCTGCCACAGGCGCGCTGCCTTTGCTCGACGCCCGCGACACGCGCGACACACGCAAGCCCGCGGAAAACCCCGAGCCCGCTGCTGCCCCCTCGCCCGATACAGAAGCCGCAGCAGCCAGCCCCGAGGCGCAATCTGCCCCCGCTCCGGCCAACGCGTCCGCTGCGCAGGCCGATGCAACCGCTGCAACGCAGCCCGCAGCCGCTGCGCACACACTGCTCATCGACCGTCCGCTGCGTTCAGGTCAGCGGATTTATTCCCCCGGCGATCTCATCGTGCAAGGCGTGGTCAGCCACGGCGCGGAAGTCATGGCCGAAGGGCATGTGCACATTTACGGCGCCTTGCGCGGCCGCGCGCTGGCCGGTGCGCGCGGCAATGCAGACGCCCGCATTTTCTGCACCAGTTTCGAGCCGGAACTGGTGGCCATCGCCGGCATTTACCGCACCGCCGAACAAGACCTTCCAGCCGGGGTGCGCGGCCAGCCGACCACCGTGCGGCTGCAGGGCGAACAACTGGTGATCGAACCCCTGGCTCTCAAATGATTCTTTAAGGACTGAACTCATGGCGAAAATCATTGTGGTGACTTCCGGCAAAGGTGGCGTGGGCAAGACCACCACCAGCGCCAGCTTCGCCTCCGGCCTGGCCCTGCGCGGCCACAAGACCGCCGTCATCGACTTCGACGTCGGCCTGCGCAACCTCGACCTCATCATGGGCTGCGAGCGCCGCGTGGTGTACGACCTCATCAATGTCATTCAGGGCGAGGCCAAGCTCACCCAGGCGCTGATCAAGGACAAGCAGTGCGACAACCTGTTCATCCTGCCGGCCTCGCAGACCCGCGACAAGGACGCGCTGACCAAGGAGGGCGTGGAAAACGTGCTCAAGGAGCTCGACGAAATGGGCTTCAACTACATCGTCTGCGACTCGCCGGCCGGCATCGAGAGCGGCGCGCTGATGGCCATGCACTTCGCCGATGAAGCCCTGATCGTCACCAACCCCGAAGTCTCGTCGGTGCGCGACTCCGACCGCATCCTGGGCATGCTGTCGAGCAAGACGAAGCGCGCCATCGAAGGCGGCGAGCCGATCCGCGAGCATCTGCTCATCACCCGCTACAACCCCAAGCGCGTCAGCGACGGCGAGATGCTGTCGCTCACCGACATCCAGGACATTCTGCGCATCCAGCTCATCGGCGTGATTCCCGAGAGCGAATCGGTGCTGCAAGCCTCCAACCAGGGCACGCCGGCCATTCACCTCACCGGCAGCGACGTGGCCGAGGCCTATCAGGACGTGGTGGCCCGCTTCCTCGGCGAAGACAAGCCGATGCGCTTCACCGACTACCAGAAGCCGGGCCTGTTCAAGCGCCTGTTCGGCGGTTGAGGGAGGCACGCACCATGTCATTCCTCTCTTTTCTGCTGGGCGAGAAAAAGAAGACCGCCACGGTCGCCAAGGAGCGGCTGCAGATCATCCTCGCCCACGAGCGCGGAGGCGCCGGCGCCCCGGCCGACTGGCTGCCCGCGCTGCAGCGCGAGCTGGTGGATGTGATCTCGAAGTACGTCAAGATCGACAGCAACGACATCCAGGTCAAACTCGAACGCCAGGACACGCTCGAAGTGCTGGAAGTGAAGATCGAGATTCCGCCGCGCACGGTCTGAAGGTCCGAGACGGTGCGCTCCGGTGCAGACCTTGCACCGGGCGGCGCCTGAGGGCCTCGCAGCCCTCAGCGTCCCGACCGACGGTTAAGCCGCACCACGCCAAAGACGATCAGGGACATGCCGGCCAAAGCCACGGGCTGAGGCCACTCGCCGAGAAACAGCCACGCCAGCGCGGTCGCCACAACGGGGGTCAGCGCGCCGCCCACCGCGGCACGCTGCGCCCCCAGACGGGTGATGGCCACCCCATAGCTGAAGGTCGAGATCAGCCCGACGCCGACGCCCTGAATCAGTCCGTGCATCCAGAGCGCATGCGCTGGCAGCGCACGCAACGCCTGCAGACCTTGCAGCTCGGGCGAGAACGGCCACCACGCGAGCAGACCCACCAGGGAACCGGTGGACATAAGGGCCGCCGCCTCCAGTGGCGTCAGCCCGCTGTGGCGCAGCGCCACGGTGTAGTTGGCCCATAGCAGGCTGCAGAGCAGAAAAATCAGCTCGCCGCGCCACAACCCCGGCGCGCCATGCCAGAACGAGAAGGCCAGCATCATCAGCACCCCCACGCCGATGACGCCCAGCGCCCTCCACTGCGACAGGGCTGTCGGCTGGCCGCGAAGGTGCAGCAGCAGCGCCACCGCCAGCGGAATGGTGCCCGGAACCAGAGTGCTGCCGTCGCTCACCGGGGCGAAGCGCAATCCTTCCCCCACGATCAGGAAGTACGGCAGCCCAGCACCCACGATCATGGCCATCAGGCTGGGGGCGCCGACGGCCCAGATGCGGCGGCGCCGTTGCCACAACAAAGGCGCGAACAGCAGCCCAGAAGGACCGAAACGCAAAAGCGCAAGCTCCGCCACGGGCAGGTGCGTCTGTGCCCCCGCGCGCAGGGACACGAAAAAGCCGGCCCAGATGCAGACGGTGATTGCCAGCGCGACAACGCCCAGGGACTTGGAAGCCTGGGCGGGGTCCAGCGAAGGCCGGCGTGATGCGGAAGAGTGGGCGGACATGGGTGGATGAAGCAATCGACAGAACACCATTGTCCGGCCCCGAATACGGCAAAAGAAGGCGATGTTCATCGCTATGGAAAGACTTGCAGTGTCGGCGCCGATCCAAATTTGAGCCACCGTGCCGACCCAATATTGAGCCAGGGGTGGAAGCCGACTTTGAGAGGGTCGGCTGTGGA
>JAFGXB010000188.1 GCA_016936875.1 Burkholderiaceae bacterium
CGCAACATGGATTGAGACGCAAACCATGTTGCGGAATTGCTCTTCAATGCGGCTTTAAAGTCCCAAAAAGCAAACTTCGACGCACTGGCATAGGAAGGAATTGGGCGAAGGAATTTCAGCCTACGCGGGCAAGGAAAGCGCCCGGTGACTCTGGCCGCAGTGTCGGCGCCAATGGCGGGCGGTGATGGGGAGGCGGTGGTAGGCGTGGCCGGCGTCGATCGCGGCGAGAAGAAGGGTCCATTCGGCAATGGGATCGGCGTCGTCAATCGAGCCAGCAAGGGCCTCGACCACGATGCGACGCCACAGGAGCAGGCCGTGCAGTGCGCTCGGGCGGGTGCGCACGGCGGACAGGTCAGGGGTGTAGATGCAGGGGAAACCGAGCAGGCGGCCTTGCGAGGTGATCTGCTGCTCGGCGCTGCAGCAGCAGGCCGTGGCGGGATTCTGCTCCAGGAGGGTAGCCGCCTGGTGTAGGAAAGATGCTGCCATCTGGGGCGGATAGCGGTCATCGGGGTCAAACCAGGTGAGATAGGGGGCGTCGCCGCAGGACCAGCCCGACTTGCGCGCCGCACCGAACCGGCCTGGCTGGGCGGGAAGCTGGTGCGATGTGACAGGCGCCAGGGCCTGCACGGCCTCGATGTCGACCAAGGCAGCAAGACGCCAGTTCATGGGCTCCTCGCCCAGGAGGATGTGGGCGTCGATATGGACGGTAGAGTGGTCCATCAATTCACTGATGCGTTCCAGTTCGTACCGTTGAACACGGTCAGCCGGTTCTCATTTTCGATATAGGCGAGCTGGCCCGCTCCGGGAACCACATACGTCCATCCAGAGGCGGTAAGGGTGGCTATTTCATAATCGTGGCCAGCCCATGGGCCTTCGCTGTTCGGTGGAAGGATAAACCGCCGGCCGACTTCCTCGCTGCCATTGGGGCTGATCTGGTCACGAGCATTGATGTAAGCGGCGACGGCATCGGTGCTTGGGGCGGTTGACCCACCGCCTGAAGAGGTCGCGGCCGCAGCCCAGGCCCCAGCCGAGTAGACCAGAAGCGCAGTTTCGGCCTCAACCCAGGCGAGCCAGCCGGTCTTGGGTGTGTAGTAGGCCCAGTTGGCCTGGGTATAGACGGCGATCTGGCCAGTTTTGCCATCCCAGACGCCGGTTGCCCCCGTGGGGATGATGTAGCGGTCACCTTCGGCGGCCGTGGCAGGCGGATCGGTCACAGCGCGGCTGGCCACGCTCAGGCCGACGATGGCACCGAGCTTGGCCAGGTTGGCGTCCATGCCGATGTTCCAGCCGTTTTCGCCCAGCGACCAGCCATATTGAAGGTTTAAATTGGGGTCTGTGATTGCCATAATGACTCCAGATCAAAAGAAATAATGCGGTTTCTCATGCGAATTAAATACCGCCATAAGACTGACCATAAACAAATCCATAACCCGTGACGGAACGCAGCACGGTACGGCGCTGGGTGGTGTAGCTGGCCCACCCCGCCCGCACCGAGAAAATCTCGATGGTGAGCAGGCCAGTTATCTCGCTGGCGGTTGCCGCGCTCAGGGTGTAACTATTTCCGGTGAGGCTGCTGGCGGTGTGCAACACGGTGTTGCTGGCATCGAGAATGCGCAGGGTGTAGGTCATGCCGGGCTCGGGGCCGATGTCGGTTTCGTCCTGTCGCACCAGGTAGGCGGTTTGTTGCAGGCGATCGCGGTGCGCCCAGGCGATGACCAGATCGTCTGCGGGAGAAATCTGCGCCGGATCGGTCAGGCCGTTGATGCGCACGCGGCCAGGCGGATAGGGCATGGCCTGGCGGCCCACCAGGGTCATGGGGTTGGCGTTGGACGCATAGGCCAGCGCGCCCGCGCTGGAGCTGGTTCGGGGTTGGGCGGCGACAAAGACGGTTTCGCCGGGGGCGTGCTCCGCGCTGTCGGCCACGCCCCAGCCGGTGTTGCCGATCAGCCAGGCTCCGGCGGCATGGGCCACGGGCACGGTGTCGAGCAGGCCACGCGAGAGGGTGGCGGTGCCGCCGGCGGCGTCGAAGGCGACGATGCCCACCAGTTCGCGCGGTGTGCCGCTGACGTCGACCAGGTAAGCGGTGTCACCCACGTCGAGGCGCTCGGGGTGCGAGAGCAGGGCCACGGCCACGGTGGCGTCGGCCTCGGTGGCGGGCAGCGCGGCCGAGAGGGTGAGCAAGGGGGCATATTCGCCCGCGCTCACGTCGCTCAGGGCGCTGCTGCTGGCGCCGGTGTAGACGCGCCAGTTGAGCTGCCCCGAGGCTGGCCCTGCCGAGGCGAGCGCGCCGAGGTAGGCGTCTGTGTCGTCGAGATAGGCCAGATCGGCGCGGGTGAGGGTGCGCGCCAGCTCGTAGTAGGGCACTTCGGCGGCCACCACCAGCGCAGGGGCCACGGCCTGCGGCAAGGGGGGAGGCGGCGGCGGTGGCGGCGGGCTGGCCAGCGCCGTCTCGCCCAGGCTGAACACGTCTTCCAGCGCCTCGATGCGCAGCAGGGCGCTGCCCGCCTCGGCCCGAGCGATGGAGACCACGCGCACGGTGATGGAGGCGATGGACAGGCGGGGCCACACGACCTTATACACGTCGCCGGGCCTTGGGGTCTGGTAAAAGACGCTTTCAGGCACGTTGAAGGTGATGCGCGCCAGCGGGTAGCCCAGTGCGCGCAGGTCGCGCAAGGCCAGGCGGGCGGCCAGGTCGGGGTCGCTCACGCCGGGGTAGTCGCGCCGGGCGTTGATGACGCCGCCCTGCAAGTTGATGCTGGCGGTGTTGGAGACGGTCAGCGACGCCGAGCCGCCCGAATCCCAGTCGGTGTAGACCACGGTGACTTCGTTGGCCAGCTCACCCCACTGCGCCCGGTCGAACTGCTCGACCGACACGATCGAGGCTTCGTCCAGGGTTTGCAGCACCATGTCTTGCCGCAGCAGTTTGACCTCGAACTGGCCCGTCTCCAGGTTGGTATAGAGGATGGCGCCGATGTGATCGAGCACGGTGCCGATGAAGGTTTCGATGGGCTGCTGGCGCGTCCACAGCAGATTGAGGCCGAAGCCCTCGAAGGCCAGGGAACCCGCCGCATCGGCAAAGCTCGCTCCGATGGACGACAGCGGATAGCCCATGCCCCAGCCCGGATCGGTGAGGCACTGCACGAGAATATGCGCCGGGTTCATGCCCACGGCATTGCCGCCCTTGACCACCTGCACAGAGCCTGGGATCCACACCGTGCCCGTCCAGCCTGCGCCGTAACGGCGCAGGCGCAGGGCGATGGGCTTGATATAGGGGTTGTTGGCGGCAAAGTAAATGCGCCTGGCGATCACCGAGACCACGCCGCGGAAGGCCGGAATCGCCGCGCCGAGCAGCGATTGCAGGTAGTCGTTGCGCCCCTGGGCGGCATCGCCGCCGAGCACGTCGAAATCGCCCACGATGCCGCCTTCTCGCGCTTCGCCGCCGAACAGATCGGGCAGATTCACGCTCTGGCGCCCGAGGCCGTAGTTAGCGGGCAGCACGGCGCGGCTGGCGTCGCCCCACACGGTACGGTCGCCCATGGTGAGCTGCTGCACGGCGTCTACCGGACCCTGGCAGAACACCATGTGCAGGCCCATCTTGTATTTGTAGCCAACGGTCTGCTCGCCGCCGCCACCACCGCCCTTGCCGCCACCGCCGCCCATTTACACGCCCTCCTGAGACTGGCGCGCGGTGCGCGCTCTGGCCTGCTCCACGGCACGCAGCGCCATGGCGTCGCCCGTAGCCAGGATGTCGGCGGCGGGCAGTCCGCTCTGCAAGAAGGCGCGAAAGTCCAGGCCGTGGCGGCTGAACCAGGCGCGCGAGCCGTTCACGCACAGGCCCACGGCGCGCACGTCGTCGATGGTGACGCGGACCTTCGCGTCATCGGGCTGCGGCGCGTCGCCCGCAATGTGATCATCGACCGTGGGGGGCGTCATTTCTTGCTCCCTCCTGAACGCCGGATCGGGTCAAAGGCCAGATCGCCGTACCAGACCACGTTGGGACCGGTGATGAGCACCGAGCCGAAAAGCACCGGAATGGGCCTGCCCTCCTCGGCCGTGGGCGCGTCCACATCGTCGAGCGAGGCGGGCTTGGGCTCGGGCTGCTTGGGCGCAAGCGCCTGGGTGACCAGCACCGCGGCGATCAGCACCACCAGGTAGTAGACGAATTGCATGGCAGGGCCTCAGAACAGGGTCGTATTGAAGGGGTTGGCGCCCGGAATCGACGGAAACCCGCCGAAGTTGTCCAGGTTGCTGAAGCGGCCCTGGCAGACGGCTGTGCTGTGGTCGCATCCGGCCACCAGGGTGACGGCCTGGTTGGTGTCCAGCTGCGCCGGGTGCAGCAGGGTGAGCTGGGCGCCTGTCTGCTCGACGATCATCCAGCGGCGGCCATCGGCCAGCTGCACCCAGCCGCCGCCCAGCGCGCCATTGAGCGCCGCAGGCTGGGCGGCCAGCGCCATGTGCAGGGGATCGGGCATGTAAAAAAGCGTTGCGGCCTCGCTGCGCAGCGCCGCGCCACAGGCCGGGCCATACAGCACATGCGTGCAACTGCGGCTGTAGAGACGGCGCAGGCCGATGCGCTTGAGGCTCACCAGCGCGCTCTCGCAGCGCACCACGGCGCCGTCGTCCGCGCTCTCCACGCCACTGACCCGGCCGATCCACTGCACACCCGAGATCTGCGCCCCGGAGTCCGGCGTGGACGCCTGCGCGCGGGCGATCGTCACCGACACCTGCTCGCCGCTGGCCGCGGCCTCCATCAGCCACAACACCAGGCCGCAAGTGGGGGGCACCTTGAGGGTGACGGCGGCCTTCGCGGCATCCATGCCTTGCGATACCGTATCGCGCTTGAGCGGCAGCGGCGCGTAGGTCTGCGCGCCATCGGCGACAGTGAACTCCGAGGATGTCCAGCGCTGAGTCTGCTGCGGCGAGGAGAAGGTGTAGAGATCGATGAGCATGTCAGTATTCGCTGCCGCCGGAGGCGGTTGGTGTGCGTATGCGCCGTGCGGTGAGCTGCAACTGCAGCGTCTGCGGCGCGATCCAGCCCAGCTCCACGGCGTCGGCATCGAGGCGGCAGGCAAGCAGCCGGGTCACGGTGCTGCCTGCCGGGTGGAAGGTCAGTATGGATGACTCGGGCAGCTCGATCATCGCGGCGAACGGCGCGGCACAGGGGTAATAGCCCATGGCCCGGCCCAGGCCGAGGCCGACTCTCGGGGGTTGCACGCGCACCGCGGCATCCTGCGTCCAGATACCTTGCGCGGCTTCCGAGCCGTTCACATACAGCGTCTGGCTGCCAGGGTTTACGTCAGACACCAGCGTCATGTCGGGCGCCAGGCCATCGGCCAGCCAAAAGCCGCCGTCGCGGCCGCGTATGGCATACAGGCGATGCAGCCATTGCGCCGCGGCCTCTCCCGTGGCGGTGTAGCTACGGGTCAAGGTGGTCATGGGCACATCGTCGTC
>JAFGXB010000189.1 GCA_016936875.1 Burkholderiaceae bacterium
AGGGGAAAACTTGTTCGACTTGTTCATGGCTCCATTCTCTTGAATGTTGGAGCCTCCTCAAAAACCGGGGCGGTTCAGTTCGGGTGGGCTTCGCTCAGTTTCGCTAAGTTGTTGTCAGCCAACTACTTTCAGCTTTTCCAGGCTTTGCGGGGTTTCGGTACACTTCCCTCTGCAAGCATTGTTCTACCGAAGCTCATAATCCTTTGGTCGTTGGTTCAAGTCCAACACGGCCTACCAATTAAATCATGAGGGTAGCAACTGGCCCTCATCAAGTCGCCCGCTGGAGGCGGCTTTGCACTCTGCGTTCTGCAGCGGCAGAAACTTTGTCTGACAACATGCCCATAAGTGGGCTGCTACGCTTGCCATCCTGGTCAGGGCGTGCGCCGCTGGGCTGCGCGAACTGGCATGCACACAACCTCGGGAGATTGTCATGAAGGGTGATGCAAAGGTGTTGCAGTTCCTGAACAAGGCGCTGAAGGTCGAGTTGACTGCCATCAATCAGTATTTTCTCCACGCGCGCATGTATCAAAACTGGGGGCTGGAGGCGCTGGGCGCGCACGAATACAAGGAATCCATTGAAGAGATGGGCCATGCGGACAAGTTGATCAAGCGCATTCTGTTTCTCGACGGGCTGCCGAATCTGCAGGATCTTGCCAAGCTGCATATCGGGGAGAACGTGCCTGAATGTCTGGAATGCGACCTGAAGCTGGAGTTGGACGGCCGGGCGCTTTATGTGGAGGCCATTGCGCATTGCGAATCGGTGCGTGACTTTGTTTCGCGCGACATCCTGACCGACATTCTCGACGACACGGAGGAGCACATCGACTACCTCGAAACCCAGGCGCAGTTGCTCAAGAACATGGGGCTGCAGAACTATCTCCAAACGGCTGCGGGCGAGATTCATGGGGATTGACCGGCTTTTGCCGCTGCAAGGCTGACGTGCTGGAGTCTGCACCGTCGGCGGCGGCGCCCGCGCAGGAAGGACCGGCCGATCAACCCGTCAGCCGCGGGCAGTTCGTGCAGTTGTTTTCGGCGGTCATGCTGCCGATCTTTCTCGCGGCGGTCGATCAGACTCTGCTGGCCACGGCGACGCCAGCCATTGCTCGCGATCTCGGCGATTTCCGTGACAGTGCCTGGATTGCCGTGGGATATTTGCTGGCGTCCACCATCATGGCGCCGCTTTACGGCCGGTTTGGCGACCGTTACGGACGCCGTGATGCATTGATGGCGGCGCTGGGGCTGTTTGCCCTGGGCTCGCTCGCCTGCGCGGTCAGTCAAGGCATGTGGTGGTTGATTGCGGCGCGCATGCTGCAGGGGCTGGGCGGCGGCGGTTTGATGGTGATGAGCCAGGCGCTGATTGGTGAAGCGGTGCCCCCGCGGCAGCGCCCCCGCTTTCAGGCCTACTTCGGCATGGTCTTTGTGCTGGCGAGCGTGACTGGGCCGGCACTGGGCGGATTGGTGATCAGCCACTTCAGTTGGCGCTGGCTCTTTCTCGCCAATTTGCCGCTTGCTGCGCTTGCCGTTTGGCGGGTGCGGCGCTTGCCGTCAAGCGTGCGCGATGTGCGGCCGGGGCAGTCGCACGATGCGGTGGGTGTGTTGCTGTTTGCCGCAACAGCCTCCACGCTGCTGCTTTGGCTCACCCTTGCCGGTCATCGTTTCGCCTGGCTCTCATGGCCCAGTCTGGTGATGGCGGCAGTGGCGCTGCTGCTGGGCTGGGTTTTGCTGCGGCGCGAACTTGCGCATCCCCACCCCTTTCTTCCGGTGGAGCTGCTGCGCATGCCCGCCATTGCCTGGTCGGGGATCACCATGGTGCTGTTTGCCGCAGGGCTGTTCGCTCTGGTGTTCTTTCTGCCGGTGTATCTGCAGGTCGGACATGCCACAACAGCGGCGCATGCGGGGCTGCTGCTCTTGCCGCTGACGATCGGGCTGGTGCTTGGCTCCAACGTCACCGGCCGCCTGGTAGCAAAGACCGGGCGCCCCGATCTGCCTGCCCGCTGGGGGTTGACGGCGGCCGCGCTGGCGTTGTTTCTGCTGGCGCTGTTGCCGGCGCAGCCGCTCATCATCGGCGGACTGGGCATTGCCGCCGGCCTGGGTTTTGGCACGGTGATGCCGACCGCGCAGTTGGTGGTGCAGGCCGTTGCCGGCCGCAGCCGTCTGGGGGCGGCTGCGGCCACCGTGTCGCTCGCACGGTCTACCGGCGCGTCTTTGGGCACGGCGGTGTTTGGCGCGTTGGTGTTTGGCATGGTGTCCAACGCCGACCTGCAGGCGGCGCTGCATGCGTCCAGCCCGGCCGCAACGCAGCAGGTCATCCGCGCGTTTCATCTTGCATTTTTCTGCGCGGGAGGGCTGACCTTGCTGTCGGCGTGGACGTCCACGCGGGTGCCGCGTGTGACCATTTGAGGGGCGTGGTGCATGCCGAGGCAGAATGATGCACTGTCCGACAACTTTTCCACCAGACGCCACATCATGCACAACCTCGACCCGCTCAACCGTTTTTCCATCCCCGGTCAATTGCAGTTTCGGCTGAGCCAGTCCGGGCTGATCTTCGCGGAGATCGACAACCCCGCAGGCACGGCCACTGTCTGCCTGCAGGGCGCGCATCTCACCACGTTTCGCCCCAAGGCGCAGCCCGAGCCGGTGGTGTGGGTGTCGGAGGCCTCGCGCTATCTGCCGGGAAAGTCGATTCGTGGCGGCGCGCCCGTGTGCTGGCCGTGGTTCGGGGCGCATGCCACCGAGAGCAGTTTTCCCGGACATGGTTTTGCCCGCACAGTGCCCTGGGACGTGGTGGACAGCGGTGCGTCACAAGGCGCCACGCACATCACCCTGCGGCTGCAGACCGCAGAGGCCACGCGCGCGCAGTGGCCGCATGACACGCCAGTCACGCTGCGCATCAGCGTGACCGACGCGCTGGAAATGGAGCTGACCACGCAGAACGCCACCGCGCAGGCGCTGCCGCTGAGTGAGGCGCTGCACACTTATTTCCAGGTGGGCGACATTGCCGAGGTGGAACTGCGGGGCCTGGACAACTGCGCCTACCTCGACAAGACCGAGGCGTTTGCGCGCAAGCTGCAACAGGGCGCGGTGCGCTTCGCGGCCGAAACAGACCGGGTGTATGTCGATACGCAGAGCGAATGCGTCATCCATGACCCGCGCCTGCAGCGCCGCATCCGCATTGCCAAGCAGGGCAGCGCGTCCACCGTGGTGTGGACGCCCTGGGCCGACAAGGCAGCGGCGATGGGCGACTTCACCGCGCAGGGCTGGCGCAACATGCTGTGCGTGGAGTCGGCCAACGCGGCCGACAACGCGCTGACCCTGCAGCCCGGCGACATGCACACGCTGCGCGTGCGCTACAGCGCCGAAGCGCTGTGAGGCACGCCGCGCGCCGCGCGACTTCACGCTGACATCAACGCGCCGGGCTGGTGGCTGACTGCGGGCGCGCGGCGGTTGGATGGGCTGCAGCGTCCGCGCGGATCCAGCGGGCGGCTTTTTCCGCGATCATCAGGGTGGGGCTGTTGATATTGCCGCTGGGGATGGTGGGCATCACCCCGGCATCCACCACGCGCAGCCCGGCGATGGTGCCGCCGCGGCCGTCGCGCACCCGCAGCCGGGCATCCACCACGGCGTGTGGGTCATCGGCGCGGCCCATCGCCGTTGTGCCGGCGGGGTGGAAGATGGTGGTGGCGATGTCTCCTGCAAGGCGCGCGAGTTCGGCGTCGGTCTGAAACTGTGTGCCGGGTTTGAACTCTTCGGGGGCGTAGCGCGCCAGCGCCGGTTGCGCGACGATGCGGCGGGTGAGCCGCAGGCTATCGGCGGCCACCTGCCGGTCTTCTGCGGTGCTCAGGTAGTTGGGGGCGATGGCCGGGGCATCGGCAAACCGCGGGCTGCGGATGTGCACCGTGCCGCGGCTGCCGGGGTTGAGGTTGCACACGCTGGCGGTGAAGGCGTCAAACCCATGTAGCGGTTCGCCGAAGGCGTCCAGGCTCAGCGGCTGTACGTGATACTGAATATTGGGGTGCGCGTACTGCGCGCTGCTGCGGGTGAACACACCGAGCTGGCTCGGTGCCATGCTCATCGGCCCGCTGCGCTTGAGGGCGTATTCCAGACCGATCATGGCCTTGCCCCAGAGGGATGCGGCGCGGGTGTTGAGGGTGCGGGTGCCCTGCACCTTGAACACGGCGCGGATTTGCAGATGGTCTTGCAGATTGGCGCCCACGCCGGGCAGATCGACCAAGGGGGCAATGCCCTGCCTCCGCAGCAGGTCTGCGGGGCCGACGCCCGAGAGTTGCAGCAGTTGCGGCGAGCCGATGGCGCCGGCGCTGAGAATCACCTCGTGGGTGGCGTGCGCGGTCACCATCTCCTGTCCGGTCCAGACCTGCACCCCGCCGCAGCGCTGGCTGCCATCGGGCTGGGTATCGATCAGCAGCCGCGCGACCTGCGCGGATGTCCACAGCTCGAAGTTGGCGCGGCCATAGCAGGCGGGGCGCAGGAAGGCTTTGGCGGTGTTCCAGCGCCATCCGGCTTTCTGGTTGACTTCGAAGTAGCTCACGCCCTCGTTCGTGCCGCGATTGAAGTCGTCGGTGGCGGGAATGCCGGCCTGCTGCGCCGCTTGCGCGAAGGCGTCGAGGATGTCCCATCGCAGTCGCTGTTTTTCCACCCGCCATTCGCCGCCGTGGCCGTGCAGCGCGGCGAACGCGGGGTTGCGCTCGGTATCGAGCCGGTAGTGGTCTTCGTGGGCGATGAAGTCGGGCAGGCAGGCGTTCCAGCTCCAGGCGTCGTCGCCGAGACGCTGTGCCCAGGTGTCGTAATCGCGCGATTGGCCGCGCATATAGATCATGCCGTTGATGCTGCTGCAGCCGCCCAGCACCTTGCCGCGCGGGTAGCGCAGGGTGCGGCCATTCAGTCCGGCGTCGGGCTCGGTGTTGTAGAGCCAGTCGGTGCGCGGGTTGCCGATGCAGTAGAGATAGCCCACCGGAATGTGGATCCAGTGGTAGTCATCCTTGCGACCGGCTTCGATCAGCAGCACACGCTTGGCGGGATCGGCGCTCAGGCGCTTGGCCAACAGGCTGCCCGCCGTGCCGGCGCCGATGATGATGTAGTCGAACGTTGTGTCGCTCATGGTGCAGCATCGTTGCCCGCGGGCGAGGCGGGCAGGGGAGACAAGCGCTTGAACTGGGGCTTATTTCGACGTGGGCATGACGAACTCGGCGCCCTTGGGTGTGCTCTCGGGCCAGCGTTGCATGATGCTTTTTTGCTTGGTGTAGAAGCGCACGCCTTCTTCGCCATAGGCGTGCATGTCGCCGAACAGGCTGGCCTTCCAGCCGCCGAAGCTGTAGTAGCCGACCGGGACCGGGACCGGCACGTTGATGCCGACCAT
>JAFGXB010000190.1 GCA_016936875.1 Burkholderiaceae bacterium
AGCGGGCGTCGTTGGCGCCGCGGTCGGCGCACTGGCGCAGCATCTCGATGGCGGCCTCGGCGCCCAGGCCGCGGGCATGGGGCTGCACCTGGTCCAGCGTGCGCAGGATGTCGTCGCGCAGCTTGTGGCGCTCCTTGGTCTTCGGGTCGACGATCTCGCCGTCCAGGCCGAAGCGGCAGGCCTGGAAGCGGTTGAAGGTGTAGACGAGGTAGTCGTCTTTCTGCGGCTGGAATGGCCGCTCGCGCTGGATGTAGGCGCCCAGGGTCTGGATGTAGGCGGCGATGCGCGCGGCCTTGGCGATGGTGAGCGGGGTGTCCATCACGCGCACTTCAATGGTGCCGTATTCGGGCTTGGGGCGGATGTCCCAGTAAAAGTCCTTCATGCTTTTGACCACGCCGGTGGCGGTCATTTTGTCGAAGTAGCGCTCGAAGTCTTCCCAGCTCAGGGCGAAGGGCGCACGGCCCGAGAGCGGGAAGGCGAAGACCGAGTTCAGCCGCGCGGAGTGAAACCCGGTGTCCTCGCCCTGCACATAGGGCGACGAGGCGGAGAGGGCGATGAAGTGCGGTATGAAACGTGAGATGCAGTGCAGGGTATAGAGCGCGGTATCGGCGTCGGGGCAACCCAGGTGCACGTGCTGGCCGAACACGGTGAACTGCTTGCTCAGGTAGCCGTACAGCTCGGAGAGCTGGAGAAAGCGCGGTTTGTCGAAAATGCGCTGCTGCGCCCAGTGCTGGAACGGGTGGGTGCCGCCGCCGGCCAGGCCGACGTCGAGCTTGTTGGCGGCTTCCACCAGGGCGCCTTGAATCTCGGTGAGCTGGGCCAGGGCGTCGTCGTAGCCGGTGCAGATGCCGGTGGCGAGCTCGATCATGCTCTCGGTCATTTCCGGGGTGACCACGCCGGGCAGCTTGCGGCCTTCGAGCAGTCGCAGCAGGTCGGGCGCGCAGGGCATGAGGTCGTAGTTGTGGCGGTTGACGATCTGCAGTTCCAGCTCCACGCCAATGCTCAAAGCGTCCGACTTGGTGAAGGGTCCCAAACTCATGTTGTTCCTCCCGTGGTGCGGCTTGCCGCGCCGGGGGCGATGTCGCCGCTATAGCCCAGCGCCCAGCGGGTGAGCAGCGGGGCGAGCAGTTCGAGCAGGGCGATGGCGCTGAACGCAACGGCCAGCATGGGGTGCAGCGCTGCTCCGGCCGAGCTGCCGAGAAAGCTCAGCGCAAGCACGAAACTCACGCCCGAGGCCGGGTTGAGCGACAGGCCCAGCGCGACAGACTGCCGCCAGCTCGCGCCGCTGACGCGCCCGAACGCCAGCGCCCCCGCCAGCTTGGCCACCAGCCGCACGACGATGACCAGCGCCGCCGCCAGCCCGCCCGCCAGCAGAATGCGGGCGTTGAGGCTCAGGCCCAGAATGAGGAACAGCAGCACCATGAGCACGCCGCCCGCCGTGCCGAAATGGCGCGGCCACAGCCGTGGGCGCGGGCTGCGCCAGCGCAGCAGCGCGCCGGCCAGCAGCGGTGTGAGCAGGGCCGACCAGTTGAGCATGCGGGTGAGCGAGAGGGTGAGCACAATGAGGCCGACGAGCATCAGCGCGCCGCCTTCGTCGCGGAAGTCGAAATGCCGTTCCACCCAGTTCACCGCCCAGGCCAGCAACCCCGCCGCCAGCACCGAGCCGCCGAGCAGGTAGAGCAGATGCAGCGCCGAGGCTCTGGCACCCTGCGGGCCGTCGGCATCCATCATCCCCAGCAGCAGGCTGCAGACCAGAAGTGCATAAAACGTGTTGAGGGCCGAGAGCAGCAGCAGGCGCTCGGACACCTGTCCGCTGGCGCGAAACTCGCTTTTGATGCGCAGCACCACGGCGGGCGAGGTGGCCATCAGCAGGCCGGCCACAATGGCCGATTGCAGCGCCGTGAAGCCCAGGAAAGCCAGCAGGGCCCACACCGCGCCAAAGCTCAGCGCCGATTCGAGCAGGCTCATGCCCAGCAGGGCGGGGTTGGCGCGCAGCCAGCGCAGGTTCACCCGGTGGCCAATCTCGAACAGCAGCACGGCCAGCGCCGTATCGACAATGGCGCGGGCGCTGTTTTGCAGGTCATACACATTGAGCCCGGCGCCCCCGGCGGCCAGAAGCATGCCGGCCGCCGCATAACCCACCAGCCGCGGCCACCTGAGAAAGCGAAACACCGACTCGCCGGTCAGTGTGGCCAGCACCAGCGCCGCGCCCACCCAGAACACGCCGTCGGGGTGCAAAGGCCAGGCGGGCAGATAGCTGATGATCATCGTGTGCGGTCTCCAGTGCGTGAAATTGGCAGTCGCCGCCGCCATTGACCTCACCATAGCAGAGCGAGATATGGGTAAAAATCGACTGGAATACTGTGAATTGGCAACAGTGAAGAGCGCGCGATGAATCGCCCTGTTCGGCGCGAAGATGGCAGGCAGCTTGCCCCTCGGTCGAAGGAGCCGTCGCCGCCTTCCCGGTCATGGGGAGAGTTGGGGCGGGGGACGAATGAAGGCGACCTGCAGGGCGCGGCGGCTGGTCGTCGGCAACCTAAAATGCCCCGATGCCCTACGTCCATCTCCGCACCCATACCGAGTATTCCATCGTTGACGGCGCCTTGCGCGTGGAGGACATGGTGCCCGCTGCGGCCCGCGACGGGCAGGGCGCGCTGGCGATCACCGATTTCAACAACCTGTTCGCCACCGTGCGGTTCTACAAGGCCGCGCTGGACGCCGGGGTCAAGCCACTCATCGGCTGTGACGTGCTGCTGGGCAGCGCCCGCAACCCTGGACAGCAAACGCGGCTGCTGCTGCTGGTGCAAAACCGCACCGGCTATCTGCATTTGTGCGAGTTGCTCAGCCGCGCCTGGCTGGAGAATCAGCAGCGGGGCCGCGCCGTGGTGCAGTGGGAATGGCTGGAAGATGGGCTGGCCGAAGGGCTGATCGCGCTTTCGGGCGCGCAGGACGGCGCCATCGGTCAGGCGTTGCTGCAGGGAGATACGGATACCGCGCGCGTGCTGGCGCTCCAGCACGCGCGCGTGTTTGACGGACGCTTCTATATTGAGCTGCAGCGTGGCGGCCACCCGGGAAGCGAGCCGCATGTGCAGGCCGCGGTGCCGCTGGCGGCAGAGCTGGGTCTGCCCGTTGTGGCCACCCACCCGGTGGAATTTCTCAAGGCGGAAGATTTCGAGGCGCACGAGGCGCGGGTGTGTATCGCCGAAGGCGAAACCCTGGGCAATCCGCGCCGTCAGCGCAAGTTCACGGATGCGCAGTATTTCAAGTCGCAGGCGGAAATGGAGGCGCTGTTCGCCGATGTGCCTTCTGCGCTGGCCAACACCGTGGCCGTTGCCCAGCGCTGCAATCTGGTGCTCGATCTGGGCAAGCCGCAATTGCCGCTGTTTCCCACGCCGCAAGGGCTGACCCCGGCCCAGTTCTTCCGCCAGCAGGCGCAGGACGGCCTGGAGCAGCGGCTGGCCGTGCTCTACCCCGATGCCGCCCGGCGCGAAGCCGCCCGTTCGCGCTACCAGGAGCGGCTGGAGTACGAGCTGGGCATCATTGCCAAAATGGGGTTCGAGGGCTACTTCCTCATCGTGGCCGACTTCATCAACTGGGCGAAGAACAACGGCTGCCCGGTGGGGCCGGGGCGGGGGTCGGGCGCCGGCTCGCTGGTGGCGTACAGCCTGCGCATCACCGATCTCGACCCGCTGGAATACGCCCTGCTGTTCGAGCGCTTTCTCAACCCGGAGCGGGTGTCGATGCCCGACTTCGACATCGACTTCTGCCAGGAGAACCGCGACCGCGTCATCGACTACGTCAAGGAGAAGTACGGCGTCGAGGCCGTGTCGCAGATCGCCACGTTCGGCACCATGGCCGCGCGCGCCGCGGTGCGCGACGTCGGGCGCGTGCTCGATCTGAGCTACACCTTCTGCGACGGCATCGCCAAGCTCATCCCGGCCAAGCCGGGCCAGCACATCACCATTGCGGACGCGCTCAAGCAGGAGCCGATGCTGGCGCAACGCTATGAGGAAGAGGAGGAGGTCAAGCAGCTGCTC
>JAFGXB010000191.1 GCA_016936875.1 Burkholderiaceae bacterium
CGCACCGCCGGGCTGTCGGTCTCGATCCAGCGGCGGTCGAGATTGGGCAGAATGCCCTCGAACGGATGCGACTTGATCGTGGGCTTGTTACGGTCGTTGAAATAGGTGAAGGCGATGGACTCGGCGCCGCTGCCGTGCAGCAGCACATGGCGCACGGCCTGCGGCAACTGCTCGTAAGGGGTGTCGAGATCGAAGCCGTAATGCGCGCCCAGCGCCTGCAGCATCTGGAAGTAGAAGGCGTTGCGCCGGTCCCAGCCGCGAATCGCGCCGCTGGACAGGCTGATCTCGGGATGCGCGACCACGCGCGCCGGGTCGAAACGATCGACCTGTCCCAGGCCATCGCAGGTGGGGCAGGCGCCCACCGGGTTGTTGAAGGAGAACAGCTTGGGTTCGAGCGGCGGCACCGTGGTGCTGCAGATCGGGCAGGTAGGCCGGCTGTGGAAGGCGGTGAGCACGCCACTGTCGGCGTCGAGCGCCAGCACCTGGCCCTCGCTCAGACGCAGCGCGGTTTCCAGGCTTTCGGCCAGGCGCTGGCGCAGGTCGGGGCCGGTTTTGATGCGGTCCACCACCACTTCGATGCGCTGCGGCTGCGGTGCGTCCGGGCCGGGCAGACTGTGCGCGTCCACCACCTCGCCGTCCAGCCGGAAGCGCACAAAACCCTGCGCCCGCAGTGCGGCCAGCCGTCCCGCCGCCGCGCCGGTCTGGGCGGCGGACAGCGGCGCGAGGATGAGCAGACGCAGCCCTTGCGGCCAGCCCGACAGCGCGTCGACCATTTGCGAAATGGTCTGCGCCTGAAGCGCCTGCTCGGGATGATGCGGGCAATGTGGCGTGCCGGCGCGGGCGTACAGCAGACGCAGGTAGTCGTGAATTTCCGTCACCGTCCCCACGGTGGAGCGCGGGTTATGGCTCGTGGCCTTCTGCTCGATGGCGATGGCCGGGGCCAGTCCTTCGATCAGATCGACATCGGGCTTTTCCATGAGTTGCAGAAACTGCCGCGCATAGGCCGACAGGCTTTCCACATAGCGTCGCTGGCCTTCGGCGTACAGCGTGTCAATCGCCAGCGACGACTTGCCCGAACCCGACAGCCCGGTGATGACCACCAGCTTGTTGCGCGGCAGGTCGAGCGAAATATTCTTCAGGTTGTGGGTGCGCGCACCGCGCACGCGAATCAGCGCCTCCCCCTGCGCGCTGGCCAGCGGTTCAAACGAGGAGGCGATGTCATTCATGGGAGAAGGCGGAAAAAAGCGAACCCGCCACTATAAAGGGCCGGAGCGAATTGGACAAAGCCGGGACATTCACGCGCACCGAGCGACGCCCTCCCGCGCGGTTGCGCATTTTGATTGGCACTTTTTTTGCGCCCCGCAAGAGTGGGATGCAACGGTGTGTAAGCTCGGGCACTTTTCGACAGAACCGGTAACGAAACAGCCCTGCGTTTGAGGGAAAATGCAATCCAGACGCTGGCATGCCTTTGCGCATCGCCCTGTTCGCTGCACCTCCCGCCGCCGATGCGCGGCCCTCCAGAGTTCCAGACCATGGCTTCCAAATCCTCCCGACGATCCTCCTCCGCTGCCTCCAAAGACGCGATGACGCCTGCCGAGCGCCGCGCCAGCAGCACGCTGGCGTCGATCTACGGCCTGCGCATGCTCGGGCTGTTTTTCATCCTGCCGGTGTTTGCGGTGTACGCCGAGCATCTGCCGCACGGCCATAACAAATTCCTCGTCGGCTTGGCGCTGGGCATCTACGGTCTCACCCAGGCCATCATGCAGATTCCCTTCGGCCTGGCCAGCGACCGGCTGGGGCGCAAACCGGTGATGGTGTTCGGGCTGGTGCTGTTCGCCATCGGCTCCTTCGTGGCCGGGGCGAGCGACAACCTTTATCTCATCATCATCGGCCGCGCCATTCAGGGTTCGGGGGCAATCTCCGCCGCAATCTCGGCCATGATTGCCGATTCCACCCGCGAGCAGCACCGCACCAAAGCCATGGCGATGGTGGGCATGACCATCGGCTTCTCCTTCATCCTCTCGCTGGTGCTCGGCCCGCCGATCTATCACGCCATCTCCGTGCCGGGCATGTTCGACCTCACCGGCATCCTCGCGCTCGTGGCCATTGCCGTGGTCATCTGGGTGGTGCCAAACGCCCCCATGACCACGCACTCCGAAGAAATCGAAGGTCACTGGGCCAAGGCGGTGTTCACCCCGGCGCTGCTCAAGCTCGACTTCTCGATTTTTGTCGTCAACTTTCTGCAGGTCAGCATGTTCGTGGTGGTTCCGGTGGCGCTGGTGCAATACGCCGGCATTCCCTTGCTGCACCACTGGATGGTGTATCTGCCCGTCACGCTGATCTCCTTCGCCCTGGCCATTCCCGGCATCATCTGGGCGGAGAAATATGGCTATATGAAGCCGGTGTTCGTCGGCAGCGTGGCCCTGCTGGTGCTCACCATGCTGGGCTTTGCCGCAGGCTATAAACACCCGGTGGCGCTCATCGCCGCGCTGTTCTTCTTCTTCCTCGCCTTCAATGTGATGGAAGCGCTGCTGCCGTCGCTGGTGTCGCGCACCGCACCGCCCAACCGCAAGGGACTGGCGCTGGGCATCTACAACACCGGGCAGTCGCTCGGCCTGTTTGCCGGTGGTGCCGTGGGCGGCCTGCTGGCGCAATACGCCACCAAGGAAGGCGTGTTCCTGGTGGCCGCGGCGCTGGCCGCGCTGTGGCTGATCGTGGCCGTCACCATCCAGCCACCGCCCAAGCGCCACAAGCCCGCCGAGGCAGAGGCCGCGCCGGCGCAGGCGCAGAACGCCTGATCCGCCCCGCGCAAGGCGCGCACGCCGCCCCGCTGGCGGTGGCTGGCGCTATGCTTGCCGCCTGATTCACGGCAGCCGACGCTGCCGCCTTCCCCCCGCATGCCGCGGGACACGCAATTCAGGACACATCATGGCCTCCGTCAACAAAGTCATTCTCGTCGGCAATCTCGGCAAAGACCCCGAGGTGCGCTACGCCCCCAGCGGCGCGGCCATCTGCAACATCACCCTCGCCACCTCGCGCAACTGGAAAGACAAGGCCAGCGGCGAAAAGCGCGAGGAAACCGAATGGCACCGCGTGGTGTTCTACGACAAATTGGCGGAAATTGCGGGTGAATACCTGAAAAAAGGCCGCCCGGTGTACGTGGAAGGCCGCCTGAAAACCCGCAAATGGACCGACAAGGACGGTGCGGACAAATACACCACCGAGATCATCGCCGAAGAAATGCAACTGCTCGGCGGCCGTGAAGGCGGCAGCGGTGGCGGCGCAGACGACGGCGGTTACAACCGCAGCCGCGAAGCCGAATCAACCCGCGCGCCCAGCCGCCCCGCCCCCAGTCGCGCGCCCGCCCCGGCCGCCAGCAAGGCGGCGAGCGACTTCAGCGATATGGACGACGACATTCCGTTCTGAGGCAGACAACCCGCCCCTGATCCACCTCCCCGCCGTGCATGGGCGCCGCAAACACCCCCATCCACGCGGCGCGGGGAGATGCGCGAGTTTCCGCGCCAACCCCGGCACGGCTTCGTCGACGACTTCTTGTCGGTTCATGGAAAAGGATGAAGGATTCGTAGGCCGCGCAGTCCCAAACTTCAACGCGCCTGATCCATCGCCATGCCTCCCCCAAAAGCCCCCTACAGTCGGCCCGCTGATGTGCCAAGTCTCGCCGTGCGGGAGGACACCATTGAATACGGCTTCATCGGCACACTCCAGAGCCTCAAGTACGACTATCGCGACGACATCCGCGACCGCGCAGCGCTAGAGAAAAACTTTCGCGAGAAATTCGAGGCACTGAACCGCGTCCGACTCACGGATGCCGAGTTCGCCCGTCTGCTCGATGAGATTGTTACGCCGGATGTCTTCAGCGCCGCCAAGACTCTGCGCAGCATCAACGCCTTCGCCCGCGACGACGGCACGCCGCTGAACTACACGCTGGTGAACATCAGGGACTGGTGCAAGAACCACTTCGAGGTCATCCGCCAGCTGCGCATCAACACCGACAACAGCCACCACCGCTACGACGTTCTCATCCTCATCAATGGCGTGCCCTGTGTGCAGATCGAGCTGAAGACCCTGGGTGTGAATCCACGCCGGGCCATGGAACAGATCGTTGAATACAAGCACGACCCCGGCAACGGCTACACCAAGACGCTGCTGTTGTCGGCGCCGATCCAAATTTGAGCCACCGTGCCGACCCAATATTGAGCCAGGGGTGGAAGCCGACTTTGAGAGGGTCGGCTGTGGA
>JAFGXB010000192.1 GCA_016936875.1 Burkholderiaceae bacterium
ACCGCCTGCACGCCATCCCGCAAGCGTTTGCTGCGCAAATGCCCCGGTTTTTCGACCCGGTTGCGCGCGAACGCGGCTGGTACGCGGCCGCAAACCGGCGCGGCGCTCCACAGCACTACGACTTTCCCACCCTGTCCATCGGCGTCTTGCCGGTTTGCGCCGGGCAGATCGAATCGCACCGCGAAGTCTCGGCCCTGCTGGTCGAACTCAAGCATGTGGCCAAGGCGCAGATGCAGGAGCGGGTGTTTGTCGATCGACGCGAATACGGGCCGCCAGCGCAGCCAGTCCTGTTGCAGCGCCGCGCTTGAACGTCTGATCGCCTGAACATGATGTTGGACGACACCCCGGACTTACACCGCGCGATTCCCGTGCGCCTCAACCTGTTGCTGTCGGCGCTGGCGTTGGCGCTGTCGGCCTGGCTTTGGCTCGTGCTGCCCCTGCTGCTGCCGGGCGCGCCCGGGCTGGGCTGGACTCTGGTGGTCGTGGTGTTGGCGACGACCAGCTATTGGTCCTTGCTGCACGAGGGAATCCACGCCATGCTGCACCCGGACCGCCGCCTGAACGACGCACTCTCGCGGCTGCTGGCCATCGGCTTTCCGGCGCCGTTTGCCGTGCTGCGTTTCGGGCATCTCAAGCACCATCAGTTCAACCGCACCGCCGTGGACCGCAGCGAGGTGTTCGACGCCGCGTGCATGCGCCGCTGGCACGCGGCGCTGCGTTACTACCCGCATTTGCTCATTGGCCTGTACGCCAGCGAGGTGGCCGCGCTGCTGCTGGTCTGGCTGCCGCCTGCGCTGCTGCGGCGTCTGGCAAGCCGTCTGACGGAACAGCCCGACCTGTTACTCAAAAGCGCTCCCAGACCTGCCGCTGCGCGTCAGCCCCCCCGAGGGGATGAGGAGCCCTTGGGGCGGCCCGGCGTGCTTCTCAAGAGCATCGAAAAGCAGTTGCTCCGGCCCGACGTGTTGCGCGATATGCGCCGTGATTGCGCGGCCTCGCTGGCCCTGATGGTCGTGAGCGTCTGGCTGTATGGACCGCATGCCTGGATGTTGCTGCTCGCGCTGTTGGGGAGGGGTGTGCTGATTTCGTTGACCGACAACGCCTACCACTACGCCACGCCGCTGCACACGCCGGGCGGCGATGTGCGGTTTGCGCGCAATCTGCGTCTGCCGCACCTCGCCTCGCGGTTGATCCTGCATTTCAATTACCACGCGGTGCATCACCGCCACCCCGCGCTGCCGTGGTGCGCCTTGCCCGCCGCGGCGCAGGCGGACGCGTTCAGCGATGCCCCGGCGTATGTCCCCGCGCTGTTGCAGCAGTTGCGCGGGCCCATCGCATTGCTTGCGTTATCTCAGCGCTCCTGATCGTCGCCGAACGCCTCGGCGAGAAAGTCGATCAGGGCGCGCACCGCAGGCAGCAGGCCGCGCCGGGAGGCAAAAACCGCGTGGATGACTTCGGGCCTGGGCGCCCAGTCTGGCAGCACATGGATCAATTGGCCGGAGGCGCACTGCGCGCGCACCATCATTCTGGGCAGTTGCACCATGCCGACACCGGCAAGCGCCGCTTCGCGCAGTGCCGGCATGCTGGTGGACACCAGCCGGGGCTGGTGGCGCACGGCGGAGTGCGCGCCGTCCGGGCCGTGCAGATCCCACACCTGCGGGCCACCCAACTGCGCGCCCAGCGCCAGACTGGGGAGCCCGGCAAGGTCTGCCGGGGTCTGCGGCACGCCGGTTTGTGCAAACAGCGCGGGGCTGGCGACCAGAGACTGCTGCCGATCTGCCAGCACGCGCAGCGCCAGATCGCTGTCGTCCAGCGGGGTGGGGCGCACGCGCAGCGCCACGTCGATGCCCTCGGCCACCACGTCCACGCGGCGATTGGTGGCGTCAAGCTGGAGTTGCACCTGCGGGTAACGCAGCAGGAACGCTGCCGCCATCGCGCCCACCTGCGCATCGAGCAGGGCGACGGGGCAGGTCATCCGCACCGTGCCGCAGGGCGCGGCATGGGTACGGGCGATGGCGTCCTGCGCGGCGTCGGCCTCCACCAGCATGGCCTTGCAGTGCGCGTAATACGTCTGGCCAATATCGGTGACGACAAAGCTGCGTGTGGTGCGCTGGATGAGCCGTGTGCCGAGCTGCGCTTCGAGCACGGCAATGCGGCGGCTGAGACGCGACTTGGGCATGCCAAGCGCCCGCCCGGCTGGAGCAAAGCCGCCGTGATCGACCACCTGAACGAAGTAATAGAGATCATTCAAATCGCGCATCGGGTCATTGTTCCATTGATGGAACGCTGATGGCAAATATTGCGACTACCGAATGTGTCGTTCAAAACCTATTCTGTTGCACATCGGAGCACCTGCTCCATGCCAAAGGACAACCAAATGAAAACCATGCGCGGCGTTTACAGTGCCCCCCACCAACATTGGGTGGGAGACGGCTTTCCGGTGCGTTCGCTGTTCAGCTACAACAGCCACGGCGCGCATCTCAGCCCCTTCCTGCTGCTCGACTATGCCGGCCCGGCGCAGTTCGCCCCAGCGAACAAACCGCGCGGTGTTGGCGAGCACCCGCACCGCGGATTTGAGACGGTGACCATCGTCTATCAGGGCGAGGTGGAGCACCGCGATTCCACAGGCGCAGGTGGCAAGATCGGCCCGGGTGACGTGCAGTGGATGACGGCGGCCAGCGGCATCCTGCACGACGAATTCCATTCGCAGGCGTTCACCGAGCGCGGCGGCACGCTGGAAATGGTGCAGCTCTGGGTCAACCTGCCTGCCCGGGACAAGATGGCGAAGCCCGGCTACCAGACCCTGCTGGGCGCCGACATTCCAGACGTGGCGCTGGCCGACGGCGCAGGGCGCGTGCGCGTGATTGCGGGCGATTTCAACGGCCACCGCGGCCCGGCGCGTACCTTCACGCCGATGGACGTGTGGGACGTGCGCCTGAAGCAAGGCGCGCAGACCCGCTTCGACATCGCCGCGGGGCGCACGCTCGCGCTGGTGGTGCTGCACGGCGCGGTGCTGGTGAATGGTGACGCCGCCGTGCGTCCCGGACAGTTCGCCCAGCTCAGCCGGGACGGGCAGGGCGTGCAGGTTGACGCGCAGGAAGACTCCACGGTGCTGCTGCTCAGTGGAGAGCCGATTGACGAGCCCATCGTCGGGCATGGCCCCTTCGTGATGAATACGCGCGACGAAATTGCGCAAGCGATGACAGACTTCAATAGCGGCCGCTTCGGGCAGATCGCGGCGTAATCGGCCTGGCATGAGGTGGCGGCCCCGGAGGGTATCCGGGGCCGCATCCGACGACTTTCTACGGAACGGTGACAAGCATGGACACTCTGCGCCTTCTCATTCTTCCTGGCAGCGCGCGCGCCGGTGCGCTCAGCGGCCGACTGGCGGCGTTTGCAGCGCGGTTGGCCGGGCAACAAGGCGTACAGGCCCGCCTGTTCGATCTGCGTGCGCTTGATCTGCCGCTCTACGACGGCGACCTGGAGGCGGCGGATGGCGTGCCAGCCGGCGCACTGGCCTTGCAGGCGGCGCTGCGCGAAAGCGATGCCGTGCTGCTGGTCACGCCGGAATACAACGGCTTTCCGACCCCGCTGGTGATCAACGCCTTCGACTGGCTATCGCGCATTGCCGCCACGGAGCAGTATCCGGCCGGGCTGGCGGCTACGACCAACAAGCCGGTGGCGCTGCTGTCAACCTCGCCCGGACCGCTGGGTGGGCTGCGGGCGATGAACACCCTGCGCCAATACCTGCAGATGGCCTTCGCCATGCTCGTCGCCCCCCAGCAATTCGCCTTGGGGCGGGCGCATGAGGCATTCGATGAGCAGGGTGATTGCGGGATGCGCGCGCAGCGCAAAGCGTGCAAGGCGTGCTCGACGCGCTGACGGCCCTGGCCCTGGCACTGCGCAAGCCCTGAGAGCTTGTGAACATTTCAGCCATGCCCGCCTTGCACGCCAAAACACCCCCGCTCTTCGTTGCAAATGCGCGCCATAGCCCGG
>JAFGXB010000193.1 GCA_016936875.1 Burkholderiaceae bacterium
GCCAGGAGTAACGCCGCGTGCGCGCAAACCAATAGGCCGCCACCATGACGCCGAGCAAGCCGCCGTGGAAAGACATACCGCCGTCCCACACCGCAACAATCTGGCTCAGATGCGAAAAGTAATAGTCCGGCTGATAGAACAGCACATAGCCAGTGCGCCCGCCCAGAATCACGCCCAGCACACCGGCGAACAGCAGGTCTTCAATGTCGCGTGAAGTCCAGCCCTGCCGCGCATAAGGCTGATCCTTGAGGCGTTTTTGCGCCAGCAACCAGAAGGTGATGAAGCCCAGCAGGTACATGATGCCGTACCAATGCACCTTGATGGGACCAAGTTGCAGGGCGATGGGGTTGAAGTCGGGGTGAACTAGCATGGGCGTGAAGTGTACGGGGTCAATCCGCGCATTCCTTTCAGCCCGGCCCGCAACGACCCAGAATTTACTTTTCGATACCACTCCAGCCGG
The DNA here is from genome assembly GCA_016936875.1 of Burkholderiaceae bacterium. GTDB lineage: Bacteria > Pseudomonadota > Gammaproteobacteria > Burkholderiales > Burkholderiaceae_C > Thiomonas. The sequence goes on from JAFGXB010000193.1 coordinate 461, forward strand.
GCTTGCGCAAAACCGCAACGCCATCGCCGCGCGACAATAGACGCTTTGTTCATTTCAATCCACAGCCAGCCATGACCGAAAAACTGCGTTCTGAAAACATCACCGTCGGCGCATCGCGCGCGCCCAACCGTTCCATGTTTTATGCCATGGGCTACAAAAAGTCGGACTTCAGCAATCCGATGATTGGCATTGCCAACGCGCACTCCACCATCACTCCGTGCAACTCCGGTCTGCAACGCCTGGCGGATGCCGCCATCGAAGGCGTGCGCGCCGCTGGCGGCAACCCGCAAATGTTCGGCACCCCCACCATTGCCGACGGCATGTCCATGGGCACCGAGGGCATGAAGTATTCGCTGGTCTCGCGCGAGGTCATTGCCGACTGCGTGGAAACCTGCGTGCAGGGCCAGTGGATGGACGGCGTGGTCACCGTGGGCGGCTGCGACAAGAACATGCCCGGCGCGATGATCGGCATGCTGCGCTGCAATGTGCCGGGCATTTTCGTCTATGGCGGCACCATCCTGCCTGGGCACTACAAAGGCAAGGATCTCAACATCGTCTCGGTCTTCGAGGCCGTGGGCGAACACGCCGCAGGCCGCATGAACGACGTCGATTTCGACGCCATCGAGCAATGCTCGGTGCCCACCAGCGGCTCCTGCGGCGGCATGTACACCGCCAACACCATGTCCAGCGCCATCGAGGCCATGGGCATGTCCTTGCCCTACTCCTCGACCATGGCCAATGTGCACGAAGAAAAAGTGCAATCCGCGCGCGATTCAGGTCAGGCCCTGCTGGCTGCCGTGCGCGCCGGCGGCCTGAAGCCGCGCGACATCGTCACCCGCAAGGCGCTGGAAAACGCCATGGCCGTCGTCATGGCAACCGGCGGCTCCACCAACGCTGTTCTGCACCTGCTGGCCATTGCGCATGCCGCTGACGTGCCGCTGTCAATCGAAGACTTTGAAGTCGTTCGCAAGCGCACCCCGGTGCTGTGTGATTTGAAGCCATCGGGCAAATACGTCGCCACCGACCTGCACCGCGCTGGCGGTGTTCCGCAAGTCATGAAAATTCTGCTCGAAGCCGGGCTGTTGCATGGCGACTGCATCACCATCAACGGAAAAACCGTGGCGGAAAATCTCAAAGACGTTCCCGCCCAGCCCAGCACCGAACAGGACGTGATTCGTCCTATCGACAAGCCCATGTACGCCCAAGGTCACCTGGCCATCCTCAAAGGCAATCTGGCAGAAGACGGCTGCGTGGCCAAGATCACTGGCTTGAAAAAGCTCAGCATGACTGGCCCGGCGCGCGTGTTTGACGATGAGCAAAGCGCGCTTGAGGCCATTCTGGCGGGCAAGATCAAGGCTGGCGACATCATGGTGCTGCGCTACCTCGGCCCCAAAGGTGGCCCCGGCATGCCGGAAATGCTGGCCCCCACATCCGCGCTGGTTGGTGCCGGCCTGGGTGACTCTGTCGGACTGATTACCGACGGACGTTTCTCCGGCGGCACCTGGGGCATGGTGGTTGGCCACGTTGCGCCGGAGGCCATGGTTGGCGGCCCCATCGCGCTGGTGCACGAGGGCGACAGCATCACCATCGATGCGCCGAGTCTGAGCCTCACTCTGCATGTCAGCGATGCGGAGCTGGCCACACGCCGCGCCGCCTGGACGCCACCTGCCAAACGCTACACCCGCGGCGTGCTCGCCAAGTTTGGCGCGCTGGTGGGTAGCTCACACCGCGGCGCCGTGCTGGATGCGGATCTGCCTTGATGCCAGCATTCAACGCCGAATAAAAATCGGCGGAGATTTCTGGGTGCCCCCAGCAGCGCTTGAGAAACACGCCGTGCCGCCCCAAGCGTTTCTCACCCCCTCGGGGGGGTGGCGCGCAGCGGCAGGACAGGGGGCGACTCTGCCTTTCCTTGAGATGCGCTTGGCTCGGGCAGCGCGCACCGCAGACACCGTCGTGCGCGCTGGTTTTTCTTGACAAATTAAACTACGCGTCTTTGACCCTGCGTTGCGGAGAACCGATGAGTATCGAGCAAGCCCGTTTCAATATGATCGAACAGCAGATCCGTCCCTGGAATGTGCTGGACGCCGGCATCCTCGACTTGCTGGGCAGCGTGCGGCGGGAAGACTTCGTCCCAGCCGCCTACCGTGGTCTGGCGTTCATGGACACCGAAATTCCCCTGCCCTGCGGCCAGAACATGCTGTCTCCCAAGATGGAAGCCCGCATCCTGCAGGAACTCGCCGTGCGCAAGGACGAATGGGTGCTCGAAGTGGGTGCGGGCAGCGGCTTCATGGCGGCCCTGCTCGGCCACCGCGCCGCGGCGGTGCAGACCCTCGAACTCCACGACGAGCTGGTGGCCCTGGCGCGCGCCAATCTGCAGCGCGCGGGCATGAGCAATGTCACCGTCAAGCAGGCTGATGGTGCCCACTACGCCAAGCGCGCCGAGTTCGATGTGATCGTACTTTCGGGCTCGGTGGCACAACTGCCGCAAGACCTGCTGCAACGCCTCAAGCCCGGCGGACGGCTCGCCGCCATCGTGGGCGACGAGCCCGTGATGCGCGCGCAGATCGTCACCCGCGCGACCGAAACCGACTTCCGTACCCGCAACCTGTTTGATACCGTCGCCAAGCGGCTGGCACATTTTCCCGAGCCCTCGCGCTTCCATTTCTGAACCTGAAAATAAGGACTCCCTGATGATCAAGCAACTCAGCGTGCGCGAGCTGGCCGACAAGGTCGACGCTGCAACCGGCCCCATCACCGAATGGCAATTCCTCGACGTGCGCGAGCCCTGGGAATTCGAGATGGCGGCGATCAAGCACCCGCATTGCCCCGTCACCCATATCCCGATGAGCATCGTGCCGTTACGGCAAAACGAGCTCGATCAGAGCAAACCGCTGGTTGTCATCTGCCGCAGCGGCAACCGCAGCATGATGATCGCCCGCTTTCTGGAGCAGAACGGCTTTGGCGAGTTGTACAACCTCAACGGCGGCATGACGGCCTGGTCGCGCGAAATCGATCCCTCGGTGCCGATTTACTGATTGCCCTCGTCCGCCGCCGCGGTCAGTGTCGCAACAATCCAGTCCGCCTGGCGTTGCGCCGCACCCTGATGTGCCGCGGCAAACGCCCGGGCCTGCTCCGCCGCCAACAGCCGGGCAGAAGGCGCGCCGAGCCACCGCTCCAGCGCCGCCCAGACCTGTGTTGCATCAGCCACCTGCACCGCGGCGCCTGCTTCCAGCGCCGCTTGCGCCGCGCTGGAAAAGTTGAACTGCGATGGCCCCAGCACCACGGGGCAACCGCAGGCGCAGGCCTCGATCAGGTTCTGTCCGCCCAGAGGCAGCAGGCTGCCACCAATGAACGCGGCATCGGCCATGGCGTAGTAGGCAGCCATCTCGCCCAGCGTATCGCCCAGCCAGACGGCCGTGTCGGCGCTGGGGGCGCCCGCGCTGCGGCGCTGCACCGCCAGTCCCCGCGCGGCCAGCAATTGCGCCACCGCGTCGAAACGCTGCGGGTGGCGCGGCACCCACACCAGTAGCGCCCGCGCCGTCAGCGCCATGGGCAATGCCCGCAGCAACAGCGCCTCCTCGCTCTCCCCGCCCTGCTCACGGGTGGACGCCAGCAACAGCACGGGGCGCGCGGCTGCCGCCTTCCAGTCGGCACCGGTTTGCAGCAGGTGCGCGTCCGGGTGCATGTCGAACTTCAGATTGCCCAGAACCTGCGCCTGCGCCGCGCCCAGCGCCAGAATGCGCTGCGCATCCTCTGGCGTCTGCGCGGCGGCATGCAATCCGCCCCAGGCCGCACGCGCCAGCGTGGGCCAGCGTTGCCAACGGTCCGCGCTGCGGGCGCTCAGGCGCGCATTGGCCAGCAGCACTGGCACCCCAGCGTGGCGACACTGCGCTGCCAGATTCGGCCAGACCTCGGTTTCCATCAGCACCGCCAGCCGAGGTTGAAAGCGCCGCAGAAAACGCCGCATCGGCCCGGGCAGGTCGTAGGGCAGCCAAACCTGCACATCCCCCGGTTGCAGCAGCGCCTGCCCGGCCTCGCGCCCGGTGGCCGTCATGTGCGTGAGCAGCAGACGCATGCGCGGAATTCTCTTGCGCAATGCCGCAATCAGCGCCGCCGCAGCGCGGGTTTCGCCCAGCGACACGGCATGCACCCAGATCAGCGGCGCAGCGCCGTGTGCTTCGCGCTGCGCGCCAACAGGCCAGCCCAGCCGCTCGCCCCAAAACTGGCGGTAGATCGGCTCTGCCTGCCCGCGCCACCACAGCCGCAGGAACACCAGCGGCAGGGCCAGACGCCACAGCAAGCCGTAGATCAGGAGCGCCAATTTCATTGTGGAGCGCGGCTGCCCGCAGCCAGCACGGCCTGCGTGGCCTGCAAGACCTCCACCATCGCCGGCTGTTGACCACGATCCCCCAGACTGCGCCAAGGCCCTGCGGACTCGAACTCCACGCTATGCGGCGACGAGCCGGTATAAATCGCCACCGCAGGCGTCCCCACGGCGGCGGCAAGATAGAGCAGGCCGGTATCGACGCCGATCACGGCGCTTGCCGCACGCAGCACCCGCATCCACTGCGCCAGATCGAAGGCCTCGGGAGCGATCAACGCGGCTTGCGCGCCTGCTGCCAACCGCGCGTCACCAACTGCCGCGGCCAGACGCTGCGCGCGCGCGCGCTCGGCGGCATTGCCCCAGGCAAAAACACAGCACCAGCCAAGCCCTGCGAGTGCTTGCCCGAGCGCCACCCAGCGCGCTTCGTCCCACAGCTTGCGGTCTTTCGCCGTTGCGCTCAACAGCACGACATACGGCGTGTCGCCTGGGAGCCAGGCAGGACGCTCGGCCTGCAGACTGAGGCCATATTGCGGCTTGCCTTTGGGGACGTAGCGCAAGGCCCATCCCACCAGGGCGCGATAGCGCGGCACAGCGGCTTCGGTACGGTGCAGTGCCGTTTTCTGTCGATGCGCGTAGAACAGGGGCGCCAGCGCTTCGCGCGCGCTCGACCAGGACAGACCGTAGAGCGGCCCACGGGCCAAACGCGCAATGAGCGCGCTTTTCACCAGTCCTTGCAGATCAATCACGGCGTCATAGGGTTCGGCGCGAAGATGCGTTTTCCAGTCCTGCCACTCCTGGCGGATGTCGGCGCGCCAGAACTGCTTGCGCCAGCGCCGCAGTGCCAGCGGAATGACGCGCCGCACATCAGGGTGGGCGCGCACGATGTCGGCATAGGCCTCTTCGACCAGCCAGTCGATCTGCGCACCCGGATGGGCAGTCAGGATGTCGTGCACCACGGGCAGGGCATGGACGATGTCGCCCATCGAACTGGTCTTGACGATCAGGACGCGCAGAACCGGAGCCGATGCGTTCAAAACGGCAGCTTCAATGTGGCGTCGAGCGCCAGCAGCGCAGCGCGAAATTCAGCCTGCACGCGGGCAAGCGCTGCGGCATCCGTGCCCTCGAAGCGCAGCACCACACACGGTGTGGTGTTGGACGGCCGGGCCAGGCCGAAACCGTCTGCATAGTCGGCGCGCACACCGTCTATGGTGGACAGGCTGAGGGCTCCGGGAAACCGCGCTTCGGCCTGGAGACGTTCACACAGCGTGAAGTTGGCGCCTTCGGCCGTCTCCAGCTTGAGTTCAGGGGTGGACACCGCGTCGGGCAATGCTTCGAGGACGGCACCCGCGTCGGCCTCGCGGGAGAGCAGCTCCAGCAGCCGCGCCGCGCCGTACTGCGCATCGTCGAAGCCGTACCAGCGGTCCTTGAAAAAAATGTGGCCGCTCATCTCGCCGGCCAGCGGTGCGTTGATCTCCTTCATCTTGGCCTTGACCAGCGAATGGCCGGTGCGGCCCATCACGGGCTCGCCGCCATGTCGCCGCACCCAGGAGGGCAACTGCGCGGTGCATTTCACGTCAAACAAAATGGGGGCGCCGGGGTGGCGCTGCAACACCTCGGCGGCGTACAGCATGAGCTGCCGGTCGGGCCAGATGATCTGGCCGATGAGCGTCACCACGCCGAGGCGGTCGCCGTCGCCATCAAACGCCAGGCCGAGCTCGGCGCCGGTCTCGCGCACGACGCGGATGAGGTCTTCGAGGTTGTGCGGATCGGCCGGGTCGGGGTGGTGATTGGGGAAGGTGCCATCGACCTCGCAGAACAGTTCGACCACGTCGCAACCCAGACTGCGCAGCAACTTCGGTGCAAACGCCCCGGAGACCCCATTGCCGCAATCGATCACCACCTTCATCGGCCGGGCCAGCCTGATGTCGCCGACGATACGGCCCAGATAGTCGTCGACGATGGAGGCCTGCCGCTCGCGGCCCTGCCCCTGCGCGGACTGTTCGCTGCGCGTCAGCGCAAGCAGTTCCTGGATCTGCTCGCCAAACAGGGCATTGCCGCCGAGCACCATCTTCAGGCCGTTGTACTCGGGCGGGTTGTGGCTGCCGGTGATCTGGATGCCGCTGACCACGGGCGTGGTGGCGCAGGCGTAATACAGCATCGGGGTGGCGTTCATACCCAGATCCACCACATCCACCCCGCCGGCGCGCAGCCCCTCGCTCAAGGCCGTCGCCAGCGCCGGACCGGAAAGGCGGCCATCGCGGCTGATGTTCACCGCCGTCTCGCCGCCCCGCCGGGCCAATGTGGCGAAGGCCTGGCCGATCAGGCGGCAGGCGTCTTCGGTCAGCGTCTTGCCAACAACGCCTCGAATGTCATAGGCCTTGAAAAGGGTGGGATCGAGCTGCGCCATGCAGGGCTCCAGTGAACGGGGTGAAGGGCAAGCGTCAACTTGCCTCGTTAGGATGATGCGCTTCGGTCAAGCATTTTAGGGAGAGGCTTTGGCGACCTACCTGATCGGCGATGTGCAGGGCTGCGCGGACGCGTTCAGCGCCCTGCTCGACGCCCTGCAGTTCCACCCGGCACGCGACCGGCTCATCGTCCTGGGCGATCTGGTCAACCGCGGCGCGCAGTCGCTGGCCAGCATGGAGCGGCTGATGGCGCTGGGCGAAAGCGCGCAGTGCCTGCTGGGCAACCACGACCTGCACCTGCTGGCCGTGGCGCATGGTGTGCGCAAGGCGCACCGCAGCGACACGCTGGACGACATTCTCCAGTCGCCGCACCGCGCCGAGCTGATCGACTGGGTGCGCAATCGCCCACTGGCGCTGATGGAGCAGGGCTGGCTGCTGGTGCATGCCGGGGTGCTGCCGCAGTGGTCTGCCGCCAAAACCCTGCAACTCGCCGCCGAAGTCGAACGTCGACTGCGTGCGCCCGATTACATCGACTTTCTGCGCGTGATGTTTGGCAACCAGCCCGACGAATGGAGCGACACTCTCGCCGGCTTCGACCGCCTGCGCATCGTGGTCAACACCCTCACCCGCGCCCGATTTCTTCAAGCCAGCGGCACACATGCCGGGCGACTGGACTTTCACAACAAGCAGGCTGAAGCCAGCGGCGCCTCCGCCGATTTGCTGCCGTGGTTCGCCTTGCCGCAGCGCGAAACCGCGCAGACCCCCATCGCCTTCGGCCACTGGTCCACCCTGGGCCTGCGCTGGGAGCACAACACACTCTGTCTGGACAGCGGTTGTCTTTGGGGCGGCGCGCTCACCGCAGTGAAACTGCCGCCCGCCGGACAAGCCTGGCTGGACGCCACACAAATCCCGTGCAGCCGCAGCCTGGACCCCATGACCGACTGAATCCCGAATACCGCGCGTGCCGCTCCGAGTCTGCGCGCGTTGTGTCGTTGTCGCATCGCGCACTACGATCGTCAGACAACACCACATTCGGAGACAACCATGCCACATGCCCACCCGGGTTTCATCCAGGCGCGCGACTTGCTGCTGCGCCATAGCACCGATTACGCCCGCGCCAGCGCCGAGTTCCGTTGGCCAGCGCTCGACCACTTCAACTGGGCGCTCGATTACTTCGACCCGATGGCGCAAGGCAACCCCGCGCTGGCGTTGTGGCTCGTGGAAGAAGACGGCAGCGACGCCCGCTACAGCTTTGACGACATGGCGCAGCGCTCAGCGCGCATGGCCAACTTCCTGCGCCAGCACGGGGTGCGGCGCGGCGACAGCGTGCTGCTGATGCTGCCCAACTGCATCCACCTGTGGGACGCCATGCTCGCCTGCATCAAACTCGGCGCGGTCATGATTCCAGCAACCACCCTGCTCACCCCCACCGACCTTGCAGACCGCATCACACGCGGCACCGTGCGCCACGTCATCTGCCAGCCGACCGACACCGCCAAGTTCAACGCCCTGCCCGAGACGGTCTGGGCGCAGGTGCAAGGCCGCTTCACGTCGGGCGACGCCCCCGCCGGATGGACGGCACTGGCCGACGCGGCGGCCGCACCGAACGACTACCAACCCGACGCCGCCACCCGCGCCACCGATCCGCTGCTGCTGTACTTCACCTCCGGCACCACGTCCAAGCCCAAGCTGGTGCTGCACACCCACCAGAGCTATCCGGTGGGAACCCTCGCCACGCTGTACTGGATCGGCCTGCAGCCCGGCGACGTGCACTGGAACATCAGTTCCCCCGGCTGGGCCAAGCACGCGTGGAGCAGCTTTTTCGCGCCGTGGAACGCCGGCGCAGCCATCTTCGCCTTCAACCAAAGCCGCTTCAACGCCGCCGCCACGCTGCACACCCTGTCGCGCTGCGGCGTCACCACCCTGTGCGCGCCGCCGACGGTGTGGCGCATGCTCATCCAGGAAGACCTGAAAAGCCATGCGGTGAAGCTGCGCGAGCTGGTCGGCGCGGGAGAGCCGCTCAACCCCGAAGTCATCGAGCGCGTTCGCACCGCCTGGGGCATCACCATTCGCGACGGCTACGGCCAGACCGAAACCTGCGCTCTCATCGGCAACAGCCCCGGCCAGCCGCTCAAGTCCGGCGCGATGGGGCGGCCCATGCCCGGATACCGCATCCGCCTGGTCGATATTGACGGCAACCCCGCGGAAGAAGGCGAAGTCTGCGTCGAGACCGAACCGCGCCCCACCGGGCTGCTGGTGGAATATGCCGGCGACGCTGCCAAAACTGCGCAAGTGCTGCACGACGGCCTGTATCACACCGGCGACGTGGCGCAGCGCGACGCCGACGGCTATTACACCTTCGTCGGCCGCACCGACGACGTGTTCAAGTCCTCCGACTACCGCATCAGCCCGTTCGAGCTGGAAAGCCTGCTGATTGAGCATCCCGCCGTGGCCGAAGCCGCAGTCGTGCCCTGCCCCGATGCGCTGCGGCTCACCATCCCCAAGGCCTTCGTCGCGTGTCGCACCGGCTATTCCCCAAGCGCAGAACTGGCGCGCGACATTCTGCAATTCGTGCGCGACCGCGCCGCGCCGTACAAGCGCATCCGCCGCATCGAGTTTTTTGAATTGCCCAAGACCATTTCGGGAAAAATTCGCAGGGTTGAGTTGCGCAAGATCGAAACCGACCGCGCGGCGGGCGTGCGCGGAGCGCTGGAGTTCTTTGAGGACGATTTCAGCGCCTGAAATCGCCCAGACAAAACACGCCGCGCTCGGGCGCCAAGCCTAAAATCATCGGGCCGCGTAGAACTCGGCGTACTTGTCTTGCCTGCCGGTTTACTTGCCGCGCACATTGCCATCAATATCTGAATGTCACTTCAGTATGAGTGTCAATGTTTTCATCTTTTCTACAATTCAAAGCATGACGATCAACCGCACTGCCAGCACATCTGTTGAAGCCCGCAGCCAAGATGGCTGGCGCGGAAAATGGTTTCGCATCATTTATTTTCACGACAAAAAGGATGAGAAACTATTCGATCTGCTCTTGATTGCCCTGATTGTCCTGAGCGTGTTGGTCACGATGCTCGATACGGTTGCCGTGATTCATGCCCACATGCACAGTATTTTCCACGGACTTGAATGGGTTTTTACCATTGCATTCACCATTGAATATATTTTGCGCTTGTCCGTGGTGAAAAACCCGCTGCGCTACGCCACCAGCTTTTTTGGGGTGATCGATCTTCTCGCCATTGTGCCAAGCTATATTGAGCTGATTTTTGCAGGCTCGGGGCACTTGATGGTGATACGCACGCTGCGCGTATTGCGGATTTTTCGTATTCTCAAACTTTCAGAATATACCGGCGCCTCGCATCAGTTGCTTGACGGCCTTTACAGGAGCAAAAACAAGATTCTCGTTTTTCTCATGAGCGTGCTGATCCTGACCACCATTTTTGGCTCTGTTATGTATTTGGTGGAAGGCCCTGCAAATGGATTCACAAGTATTCCGAGAGGCATTTACTGGGCCATCGTCACAATGGCCACTGTGGGTTTTGGAGACATTACGCCAAAAACCCCACTCGGGCAAATCATCACATCAGGAATCATTATTATTGGCTATGGAATCATCGCTGTTCCAACTGGCATCTATTCCGCGGAGTTGATCAACAGTATGCGAACGCAGCGTCATCTGGACAAGGCCAAAGACAAAAAAATCGATTGCCCACGCTGCGGCCTGCATGGGCACGAAGAGGATGCGCGCTTTTGCCGCCGTTGTGGGCAATCCCTGCCGGGCACGGCGTTCAGTCCGGAAGCAGCTTCCCCGGATTCATCAGGTTCTGCGGATCAAGCGCGCGTTTGACGGCCTGCATTTGCGCCAGTGCCACGGCATTGCCATAGCGCGCGAGTTCATCGCGCTTGAGTTGCCCAACTCCATGCTCGGCAGAAAACGTGCCACCACTCGCCACTGCGGCGTCATGCACGATGCGGTTGCAGGGGGTTTGGTGCTCTGACAGAAAGCGCGCGGGGTCCATGCCGAGCGGCGCCTGCACGTTGTAATGCAGATTGCCATCGCCCAGATGGCCAAACACCACCAGGCGTGCGCCCGGAATGGCCTGGGTGATGAGCGCGGCAGTCGATTCGACAAACGCCGCCATACGCGACATGGGCACGCCGATGTCGTGCTTGATGTTCAACCCTTCCTCCGCTTGCGCCAGGGGAATGGACTCACGCAAATGCCACAGCGCTCGGCTTTGCGTCAGGCTCTGCGCCACAGTGGCCTCGACGATCAAGCCCGACTCCAGAGCAGCTTCCAGCAGACCTTCCAGACGCGCCCTGCCCTGCAGTTCGCCCTCGGCCTCGCTCGACTCCAGCAAAACGCACCAGGCGCTGGGCAGGGCGAAGGGCAAGGATTGCTGCGGAAAATGGCGCTGCACCAGTTGCAGACTGTGCGCGCTCATCAGTTCGAACCCGGTCAGGTTGCAGCCGAGCCGGGTTTGCGCCAGATCGAGCAGGTCGATGGCTGCGGCCACGTCGTGCACTGCGACCAGCGCGGTGATCTGCGCAGAAGGTTGCGGAAACAGCTTGAGCGTCGCCGCGGTAATGATGCCCAGAGTGCCTTCGGCGCCGATATACAGGTCGCGCAGGCTGTAGCCAGTATTGTTCTTGCGCAGGGTGTTGAGCGCATCGAGCACCTCGCCTTGCGCCGTCACCACCTCCAGCCCCAGGCAGAGATCGCGGGCGTTGCCGTAGCGCAGCACCGCTGTGCCGCCGGCATTGGTGGAGAGGTTGCCGCCGATGGTGCAACTGCCTTCGGCCGCCAGAGACAGCGCAAACAGTTTGCCGACGTCTGCCGCGGCCTGCTGCACCACGGCCAGGACGCAACCCGCCTCGGCAATCAAGGTGCCTCCGGCCGCATCCACCGCGCGGATGCGCTGAAGCCGACGGGTGCTGAGCACAAGCTGCTGTCCACTGGCGTCTGGTGTGGCGCCGCCAACCAGCCCGGTATTGCCGCCCTGCGGCACCACGCTCACGCCGTGCAGGGCGCAAAGTTGCACCACTTCGGCAACC
>JAFGXB010000194.1 GCA_016936875.1 Burkholderiaceae bacterium
GCCATCGTGCTGCCCATTCTGCTGGCCGGGGTGCTGGGCGGCATGGTGTGGGCGGCGCTGGTGGCGGCGCTTCGCGACTGGTTCAACGCCAACGAAATCCTGGTCAGCCTGATGTTGGTGTATGTCGCGCAATATCTGCTGGACTATCTGGTGTACGGCCCGTGGAAAGACCCGGAGGGCTACAACTTTCCGCAAACCAAAATGTTCGCCGACCCGACGCTGCTGGGGCACCTGATTGACGGCACGCGGCTGAACTGGGGTTTTCCCATTGCACTGGTCGCCGTGGCGCTGGTGTGGGTGTTTCTGTTTCGCAGCGTGGCCGGCTTTCGTCTGCAGGTTGGCGGGCTGGCGCCGGGTGCGGCGCGCTACGCCGGCTATTCCTCGCGCAAGGCGTTGTGGACGGTGCTGTTGATGTCGGGCGGATTCGCCGGACTGGCTGGGGCGCTGGACGCCATCGGCCCGCTGCAACAGCTCACGCCGCAGGTGTCGCAGGGCTATGGTTTTGCGGCCATCATCGTGGCCTTCGTCGGGCGGCTCAATCCGGTGGGCATCGTGCTGTCGGGGGCGCTGATGGCCATGTTTTATATCGGCGGCGAACTGGCGCAGTCACGCCTGGGCCTGCCCAACGCCATGACCGGCGTGTTTCAGGGCTTGCTGCTGTTCTCGCTGCTGGCTTGCGACACCTTGATCTACAACCGCATCCGTATCAAACGCTGAAGCAGAGGCTGGCATGGACATGACCGCATCCCTCATCGCCACCACCCTGAGTGCAGGCACGCCCTTGGCGCTGGCCTCGCTCGGGCTCCTGATCAACGAAAAATCGGGCGTGGTCAACCTGGGCGCCGAAGGCATGATGCTCATGGCCGCGGTCGTCGGCTTTGCCGTGGCGCTGCACACTGGCAACCAATGGGCCGCATTTGGCGCGGGCGCGGTGGCGGGTGCCTTGCTGGCCGGTGCGCTGGGTTTGCTGGTGATTTGGCTGAACACCAACCAATACGCCACCGGGCTGGCGCTCACGCTGTTTGGCGCGGGGCTGTCCGCCTTCATCGGCATCGACTATGTCGGCAAAACCCTGCCGAACTTTCAGCCTTGGGACATTCCGGTGCTGAGCCAGTTGCCGTTTTTCGGCCCGGCGCTGTTTCGCCATCACCTCATGGTGTATCTCACCATTGCGCTGGCCATCGGGCTGATCTGGTTTCTCGATCGCACCCGCGCCGGGCTGGTGCTGAGCGCGGTGGGCGAGTCGCCCGAATCGGCGCACGCGCTCGGCTATCCGGTGCGGCGCATCCGGCTGCTGGCGCTGATGTGCGGCGGCGCGCTGGTGGGCGTGGCTGGTGCCTATCTTTCGGTGATCTACACCCCGCTGTGGGTGCAGGGCATGACGGCGGGGCGCGGCTGGATTGCCCTGGCGCTGACCACTTTCGCCACCTGGCGCCCGGCGCGCGTGCTGCTGGGGGCGTATCTGTTTGGCGGCGTCACCATGCTGCAATTTTTCTTTCAGGGCAGCGGGGTGCAAGTTCCGTCGCAAGTGCTGTCGATGCTGCCCTACATTGCCACCATCGTGGTGTTGGCGCTGATGTCGCGCAATCCCTTGTGGATCCGCGTGAACATGCCCTCATCCATCGGCAAGCCGTTCACCCCTGGGGGCTGATCCCCTTTCACGCAGGCACGATTTTTGTATACAGTTGCATCCCATTTCTACGGAGGATTCCATGTTCACAACACGTTTGAAAAAACCCCTGGTCGCGCTGGCGGCTGTGGCCGGACTCATGAGTCTGTCCGCCGCGCCCGCACACGCGACCGATCCGCTGAAGGTCGGCTTCGTCTACGTTGGCCCGGTGGGCGATGCTGGCTGGAGCTTTGCGCACAACCAGGCGCGTTTGGCGCTGCAAGCCAAGTTTGGCGACAAGATCAAGACCCAGTTTGTCGAAAGCGTGCCGGAAGGCCCGGATTCGGCGCGCGTGTTCCGCGATCTGGCGCAGCAGGGCGACGGCTTGATTTTCGCCACCAGCTTTGGCTATATGGAGTCGGTGCTGCGTGTGGCCAAAGACTTTCCGAACATCAAGTTCGAACATGCCACCGGCTACAAGACCGCCAAGAACGTGGGCACCTACGACGCCCGCACCTATGAAGGCGCCTATCTCGCCGGGGTGCTCGCCGGCGGCATGACCAAGGCCAATGTCCTGGGCGTGGTGGGCTCGGTGCCCATTCCCGAAGTGATCCGTAATATCGACGCGTTCACCCTCGGTGCGCAGTCGGTGAATCCCAAGATCACCACCAAGGTTGTGTGGGTGAACAAGTGGTTCGATCCGCCGAAGGAAACCGAAGCCGCCACCTCGCTCATCAACCAGGGTGCCGACGTGCTATTCCAGAACACCGACTCGCCCGCCGTGCTGCAGACTGCCGAGAAAATGGGCAAATACGGTTTCGGCTGGGACAGCAATATGAGCAAGTTCGGCGGCAAGGCGCATCTGGCCTCGGCCACCATCAACTGGGCACCGCTGTATGAAATGCTGACCGGCGAAGTGCTCAAGGGCGACTGGAAGCCGGCCCAATACTGGTGGGGCATGAAGCATGACACCATCGAGTTGCAGGACATCAGCCCCGCCGTGCCCGCCGCTCTGAAAAAGACCGTGCTCGAACGCGAAGCCGGCTTGAAAAATGGCAGCTTCAACATCTGGAAAGGCCCGATCGTCGATCAGTCCGGCAAGCCCATGGTGGCCGCGGGCCAAGTGGCCGATGACAAATTTCTGCACGGCATCACCTTCTACGTCAAAGGCGTTGAAGGCAAAGTGCCCGGGCAGTAAATCGCCCGCGGCATGATCGCCGCCATGCGGGCCTGAAGCACCGGGCCTGCATGGCGGTTTTTCATTTTGTTGTTTTCACCGCGAGACAAGAGAGCATGAACACCGCAACCTTTGCCGATCTGTCGCCCCAGCGGCTGCACGCCCTGCTGACCCAAAGCCCCAAGGCCGAGTTGCATGTCCATATCGAGGGCACGCTGGAACCCGAGCTGATTTTCGCCCTGGCGCAGCGCAACGGGGTGACGCTGCCGTATGCCGACGTGGAGGCGCTGCGCCGGGCGTATGCCTTCACCGATCTGCAGTCCTTCCTCGACCTGTATTACGCCGGGTGCGATGTGCTGCGCACCGAACAGGATTTTTTCGATCTGGCGTGGGCGTATTTCGAGCGGGCGGCACGCGATCATGTGGTGCGCGCGGAGCCGTTTTTCGATCCGCAGAGCCATACCGCGCGTGGCATCGGGTTCGAGGTGTTCATGCCGGCATTCATCCACGCCGCGCAACGCGCGCAGGATGAACTGGGACTGAGCGTCGGGTGGATTCTGAGCGTGCTGCGCCACCTGCCTGAAGACGATGCGCTGCACACGCTGGACGCCGCCATGCCGTGGATGGATCACCTCATCGGCCTCGGGCTCGACTCGTCCGAGCGGGGCAATCCGCCGGAGAAATTCGCCCGCGTCTTTGCCCGCGCCGGCCAACTGGGACTGCACCGCGTGGCCCATGCAGGCGAGGAGGGGCCGCCGGAGTATGTGCGCAGCGCGCTCGACGTGCTGGGCGCGCAGCGCATCGACCACGGCGTGCGCGCCAGCGAAGACGCCGAACTGATGCAGCGCCTGGCCCGCGAGCAAACGCCGCTGACCGTCTGCCCGCTGTCGAATGTGCGGCTTTGCGTGGTGCCCGATCTGGCGCAGCACAACTTGCCGCAGTTGCTTGCCGCCGGGCTGAAGGTCACGGTCAATTCCGACGATCCGGCCTATTTCGGCGGCTACGTCAACGACAACCTGACACAGCTCTTTGCCGTGCAGCCCGCGCTCGGCGCACCGCAGGCCTACGCGCTATTGCGCAACAGCCTGGAGGCGAGCTTTGCCGCAGATGCGGACAAAGCCCTGTGGCTCGCACAACTCGACGCGCAATGGCAGGGCGCCGGGCGCGCGGCGTGAACGCCGCCGCACCGTCCGCAGACCGCGCCGTTGCCCTCACCCGCGCGTGGGTGAACCGCGTGGTGATCGGGCTCAATCTGTGCCCCTTTGCCAAGGCCCCGCAAGTCAAGGGCCGTATTCGCTATGTGCATAGCGAAGCCGCCACCCCCCAAGCTCTGCTGCAGACACTCGCCGATGAACTGCGGTTTTTGACTGAGACGCCCATCGAGACAGTGGAAACAACCCTGCTGATTCACCCGCAGACCCTCACAGACTTCGCCCGCTACACCGACTTCACGCGACAGGCCGAAGCGCTTGTCGAGTCGCTTGGACTGCTTGGCGTGCTCCAGATTGCCAGCTTCCACCCGCATTACCAGTTCGCCGACGCCGCGCCGACAGACGTGACCAACGCGACCAACCGCTCGCCTTATCCCATGCTGCACCTGATCCGCGAAGAGAGCATCGACCGCGCAGTGGCCGCTTTTCCCGAGGCCGAAACCATCTACAAAGCCAATAAGGCCACGATGCGCAAACTGGGCAAACAGGGAGTGGCCGCCTTGCTGCTGCAATGTGCGCAGGACGCCGACGGCGGATAGGGGCATTCATCTCCGCGCCCATGTTCCCGTTGCATCGCAGTAGCATTTGCTCACATTTCAACCCAAGGAGACGGTGATGTGGAACGCAGATCTGGATGCGGAGTTTGGCAGTCTTTCTGGACGCCCGGACAGCGGGCTGTCACGGCGCGGCTTCGTGCGCACGGCCCTCGGCGTCGGGTTCGCCGCGGCGGCCGGGCCGGTCATGGCGCAGACCGCCATCACCACGCCCTCAGACGGGCTGCTTGCAGGCGACGTGCAGATTGAATCGGCAGGACAGAAGATTCCGGTTTATCGCGCCCAGCCCAAGGGCAAGAGCGACTTGCCGGTAGTTTTGGTGGTCTCCGAGATTTTTGGCGTGCACGAGCACATCGCCGATGTTGCGCGGCGCTTCGCGCATCAGGGCTATCTGGCGCTCGCGCCCGATCTGTTCGTCCGGCAGGGCGAT
This sequence comes from Burkholderiaceae bacterium, assembly GCA_016936875.1. Classification (GTDB taxonomy): domain Bacteria; phylum Pseudomonadota; class Gammaproteobacteria; order Burkholderiales; family Burkholderiaceae_C; genus Thiomonas. The sequence goes on from JAFGXB010000194.1 coordinate 4,982, forward strand.
CCGATGGCTTATGGCAGCATCGCCGAGGTCATGAGCAACGTCATTGCCAAGGTGCCAGACGCGCAGGTCCTGCAAGATCTCGATGCCTGCCGAGACTGGGCGGTGGGGCATGGCGGCAAGGCCGAGCATGTCGGCATCACCGGATTCTGCTGGGGCGGACGGTTTGTCTGGCTGTATTGCGCCCACGCCCCGGTGCAGGCCGGCGTGGCCTGGTACGGACGATTGGTTGGCACGCCTTCTGCGTTGTCGCCCAGGAACCCGGTGGATATCGCCAAGGATCTCAAAGCCCCCGTGCTCGGCCTCTACGGCGGGAAGGACCAGGGAATTACCCAGGACTCGATTGCGCAGATGCGCAAGGCGCTCGCGGCAGGTGATGCGGCCGCAAAAGCATCCGACATCGTGGTGTATCCGGACGCCGGCCACGGCTTTCATGCCGATTACCGGCCCAGCTACAACGCGAAAGATGCACAGGACGGCTGGGGCCGCACGCTCGCCTGGCTGCGGCAACATCAGGTGACGTCCGTCGCCGCCGCCGACGAACCGCCGCAAGACGGCATGTGCCAGACCGAGAGCGGTTTTCCGCAGACTTTCCCTGTGGACAAACTACTCAACGGCTGATGCGTTTCAGCGCAAGCCTGCCGCAGTCTTCTGGGCAGGCTTGACTTCTTGCGCTCAGCGCACCACGAGAACCGGCAGCTTGGAATGCGACAGCACGCGCGCGGTCTGGCTGCCCAGCATGGCTGAACTCATGCCGCCACGCCCATGCGAGGCAATGATGATGGCGTCGCAGCCTTGTTTTTCCGCGACGGCGAGCAATCCGCGCCAAGCCTGCGCGTCCTCTTCCACCACCGTGTCGCAGCTCAGACCTGCGGCTTGCAGACGGTCGCGCATGCGCTGCAAGGCGACCTCGGCTTGCTTGCGCACTTCGTCCTGCCACTGATCCATGCCAACAGGCATGACTTCAATGGCGCCGATATACGGATACAGATCAATCACCGAGGTGATGGTGAGTTTGGCGCCGAACTTCTTCGCCATCTCGATGGCGTAGGGCAGGGCCTTTTCCGACAGCTCCGAGCCGTCGGTGGACAGAAGAATGTGGTTGAACATGGGAGTGTTTCCTGATTTCTATGGAGGTGCCGGGATCGAGAATATCGCTCCCGGTAGAGTGCATCAACGCAGAACCAGCACCGGAATGGTCGAGTGGGTCAGCAGCTTTTGCGTTTCGCTGCCGAGCAACAAAGCCTGCACCCCGCGGCGTCCATGCGAGGCGATGACCACGAGGTCACAACCGCGATCCTTCGCAACATCCAGCATGGCCTTCCAGGGATGAATGTCCTCGGCGATAACGGGCTCGAAAGCAACGCCTGCAGCTTGGCAGGCGTCCTGCATGGGCTTGAGCGCGTCTTCGGCTAATTTGGTCACATGCACGCGGTACTGATCTGCCGTGATGGGCACGGTTTCAGCCAGACCGGAATAGGGATAGGGATCGGTGACATTGAGACCAACCACAGCCGCACCGCAACTCTTGGCCAGCGCCACAGCGTGCGGAGTGACTTTGCCACCGACTTCCGATCCATCTGTGGGGACGAGAATTTTTTTGTACAAGGCAATCTCCATTTCAGGTGGGAAAACTGGCCGGACGCACGCGTTTTGAAATCGCGTAACCGTAACCATTAGCCATATGCTGCTCCTGGAATGTATGCGCAGACTTGCTGCAGATCAAACCCACAGCAAAGCGGGCAAAGGTGCATCGCAGCCTGCGAGTTTGTGAACGCAGGCTTTCCGTCGTTTCCTTTTCTATTCAGCAAATCATCTGCGACCAGCGCCTCGAATAACTGAAGATGGAATTTGCGCTATGGAACCGGGCTTCGGTCACGCAGTTGGTTGAACGTGAATGCGGCGTCAAGTTGTCGGTTCGAGGCGTTGGCAACTATCTCAAGCGCTGGGGATTCACCCCGCAAAAGCCGATCAAGAAGGCGTATGAGCAGCGTCCAGAAGCCGTACAA
>JAFGXB010000195.1 GCA_016936875.1 Burkholderiaceae bacterium
TCCCACTGCAACACCGTGCCCGCCGGGGCATCGTTCAGCAGACGTTGGCCGATGACGGCGTCAAAATCTGCGGCGGGAATGCCGCTGGCGGGGCGGCGCAGTTGCAGGTGTTCACGCTGTAGCACGGTGCCCGCGGGCAGGGCGGTGGCGAGCACCACGCTGCGGCGGGCCACGGCGCGCACGTCGATTTCATCGGGGCGCGGCGCTTTGATGCCATCGCCCAGCATCGCTTCGATACGGCGGATGTCGCGCGCCAGCGCGGCGAATTCGGCAGGCTCGCTCGATGCCTTGTGATCGGGGCCGGGTAGGTTGCGGTCGAGGGTGATGTGCTTTTCCACCACGCAGGCATCCAGGGCCACGGCGGCCAGCGCAGCGGCGTTGCCCAGGCTGTGGTCGGAATAGCCGGTGGGCAGGCCGGTTTCCGTTCGCAGGGTGGCGATGGCGCGCAGGTTGAGCGCGGCGTCTGGCGCGGGGTAGGCGGAGGTGCATTGCAGGAGCGTGAGGGGTGGGGGTGCCCCCACGCTCGGGCCGTGCCCTCGCCGCTCCCCGAGGGGGCTGGCCCCGCCTTGGGGTGGCCCGGCGGCGGGGTCTGGCGCGTTTTCGGTGCGGTGCATGCCTTGCTGCACCCAGGCCGCCCGCACCCAGCCGACGGCCTGCTGCACTTCGGCCAGGGTGGCCATGCCGGTGGAGAGAATGAGCGGCAAACCCGTTGCGGCGGCTTTGGCGAGCAGCGGGCGGTTGACGATTTCGCCGGACGACAGCTTGAGCCGCCGCACCCCGAGGCTGACCAGCAGATCGACCGCGCTCTCTGAAAACGGGGTGGACATGAATTCGATGCCGACCCGTGCGCAATGGGCGGCCACGATCTGGTGCTGCTCGGCGCTGAGTTCGAGCTTGCGCAGCATGGCGAACTGGTCGGTCTCGCCGGTGGCGCCTTGCTGATAGGCGGCGGTGGCGGTGCCGGGCAGGGCGAGGTCTTCGGCGCGGAAGGTCTGGAACTTTACCGCGTCGGCCCCGGCGGCGTGGGCGGCGTCGACGAGTTGCAGGGCGAGGTCGATCTGGCCGTTGTGGTTGACGCCGGCTTCGGCAATGAGAAAGACGCGGTCGCTGGGCATGGTGGATTTTTCGTTCAGGTGGGCTGCTGATTGTGGCGCCATTCGGCCAGCGCAAAATCGTCTGCGGTGTCGATGTCCACCGAGCGTTGTGGCGGCATGGCGTGGGCGGCGACGTTCACGCTCCACAGGCCGTGGCGTGCGGCGTGGGCCAGGGCCTCGCGCCGCCAGACGTAGATCGAACCGTTGAGCGCCCAGACCGGGGGCGCGCTCTGGCGCGCGGTGTGGCCACCGCCTTTGGAAATGGACACCGAGCCATCGGGCTGTTGTTCGACGAGGTTGAAATAGGGGTTGAAGCCGCTGTCGAACACCGTGAGCACCAGGCCCGGCGCGTCGGGCGCGTCCGCGCGGGCGAGGCAGCCGTCGAGGTCAACGGGGGCGCGCAGCGGCGAGGTGGGCTGCAGATCGACGATGCGCGCGATGGTCTGGCCTTGCGTTTCGAGATAGGCAACCAGATGCTCGATGACGGGCAGCTTGGGTGTGTCGTCGCGCGCCAGCTCGGGTGGGCGCAGATAGGGCACGACGGCCCCGGCCTCGCGGGCGATGCGCGCGATCTCGGCGTCGTCGGTGGAGACATACACGGCGCTGATGGCGGGGTGCTGCAGCGCAAAGCGGATGCTGTGGGCGATGAGCGGCAGGCCGGCGAAGGGCAGGATGTTTTTGCCCGGCAGGCCTTTGCTGCCGCCGCGCGCGCAGATGGTGGCGATGGTGGTCATGGGTTGGGCGAAGCGCAGGCGGATTGGGTGTGGGCTGCGAGCAAGGCCAGCGCCTGCTCGCTCACCCGGTCTGCGGCGGTGTCGGGCGCCCCCACGCTCGGGCTTTGCCCTCGCGGCCCCCCGAGGGGGCTATCCCCACCCCGGCCCTCCCCACGGGTGGGGTGGGAGTGATCACTCCTCCCCCACTGCGTGGGGGAGGTTGGGAGGGGGGGATGCCCGCCTTGGGGCTGGGCGAGCAGTGCGGCCAGTGTTTGCGGCAGTTCGGTCAGGTGACACGCGGCATCGGCCACGCCCAGCGCGCGGTAAGGCATGGTGGGCGCGGCGATGGAGTCGAGCAGTTGCAGCACGCGCGTGCCGACCAGATGCGCTTCGAGCGCGACGGTGGAAGTGCCGGTGATGACGGCGTCCACCGCATGCAGCAGCGGATGTAGTGCCTCGCTGGATGGTGACAGGCGCATTTGCGCATCGTCTGGCAGGGCTGGGGTGGGCTGCGAGGGATGGGGGCGCACGATGAGCATCCAGTCGGGATGCTGGCGCACGCTGTCGATGCAGGCTTGCAGCACACGTTCGGGCAGATGCGGGTCGCCCGTGCGGCCGGGGGAGGACGGGTGCGTGGCGGGCTCGGGCTGTGGCGCCAAAAGCACGAGGCGCCTGGGCGGCGCGCCCAACGAGGCGCGCCATGCAAGGCCGGTCGCGCGCGTTTGCGGTACGCCCAGCGCATCGAAGGCCGGGTTGCCGGTGATGGCGATGCGCTCATCCGGCCATCCAGTGCGGATGAGGTTGTCGCGCACGGCTTCGGACAGCACGCAGACCCGGGTGGGATAGCGGGTGCGGGCGGCGAAGGCGTCGCCGACAAAAGCCGACGGGCCGCCCCGAGGCTTTTGATCCCCCTCGGGGGGCGAAGTCCGCTGGCGGACTTCTGGGGGCGGTGCACCTATGGCGAACAGGTCGAGCATGGCAAGGCTGGGGATGCCCGCTTCGGTGGCGGCATCGACCGCGGCGTACTCGCTGCGGGGCGCGTTGGTGGTCAGCACCAGATCGGGCTGCAGATGGTTGACCACGCGACGAAAAAAATGCAGCGGATGAAAGCCGTGCCGACCCTGGGCAGCAAGCAGGGTTTGCGCGGCGTCCATGCCGAGTTGCTGTTGCAAGTCCCAGGCGTTGATGCCGAGGTAGGCCACGGTTTCGGCCTCGGAAATGTCGGGGTGGGTGTTGCCCGGCTGCAGCGCGCGGCCCAGAGCCAGCGCCTGCGCTTGCTCATCGGGCGACAACAAGTGCAGCAGATCGGCATAGCCCAGCGGATTTTCGCCAGCCTCGCGCGCCACCCGGGCGGCTGTGGTGAGGGCCAGCAGGGTGATGGTGATGTCGGGACGCCGGGCACGCAGCGCCCGCAGCACCGGCAGCATCATGGCGATGTGGCCGCCGCCATAGGCCACGGCGAGAATCTTGAAGGGCTCCTTGGCTTGGGCGTTGCCCAAACCGCCCCCCGAGGGAGGCAAGAAAACTTGGGGCGACCCTGCGTTTTCTTGCGCGCGCGGGCGGAATGCGGAGGTCATATCGGGAGCAGCGGTTCGAACTGCTGCGCCCACAGCTCCAGCGCGCCGAGGGCGCGTAGCTCACGGGTGTGATTCGCCGCGCCCGAGGCATGGTCGTCGAACAGCTTGCGCACTGTGGCGGGCTCGAACAGTTGTGCGCCGAGCGCGCCGGGTGCGAACAGGAGATCGTGCAGCCATTGCTTGCGCGGCCCGCGGAACCACTCGCCGATGGGGACGGTGAACATCTGCTTCTTGCGGTGCGCGAGGTCGGCACCGATGAGCGGTTCGACCGCGCGCTTGAACCAGTGCTTCTTGTCGCCGTCCTTCAGCTTGGTGTCGCCCGGGGCGCGGAAGGCGAACTCCATCATGCGCCAGTCGAGGAAGGGCGTGCGCGCCTCCAGCGACACCGACATGCCCATCCGGTCGGGCTTCACCAGGTTGTTGCCGGGCAGCAGCAACATCATGTCGAGAAACAGCATTTGATTGACGCGGTCGAAGTGCGCGGCCTGTTCGAACCACGGCGCTGCCACGTCGCGCACGCTGTCGGTATCGGCCAGCTTGGCGCGCAGCCAGGGCCGGAACAGCGCGGCTCTCGCCTGCTCGCCGAACAGGCCGGTGTGCTCCACATAGTGCCGCGCGAAGGCGGCAGCGGGCAGGTCGCGCAGCGCGGGGTCGGCCATGAAGCTGGCGTATTTGTCGTAGCCGGCAAACAGTTCGTCGCCGCCGTCGCCGGTGAGCACGACTTTGACGCCATCGCCGCCGGGCTCTCCCACGGCGAGGCGTGCAACCTCGCGCGTGGGCATGAAGGAGGCGTCGCCGTGCGGCTGGTCGCAATGCCACAGCACGCGGGCCCAGTCGTCGAGCATGTCGGGCTGGACGATTCGCTCATGGTGCGTGGCGCCGAAGCGCTGCGCGGCCTCGCGGGCGTAGGGCGATTCGTCGAAGCGCGGGTCGGGAAAGCCGATGCAGAAGGTGCGGGCAGGCTCGCGCACATGGTGCGCCATGAGCGCCACGATGGTGCTGGAATCGACCCCGCCGGAGAGAAAGGCGCCGAAGGGCACGTCGGCGCGCAGCCGCAGTTGCACGGCATCGTCGAGCAAGGCGAGGAAGGCCTCCTGCCACGCGCTGAAGGTCTGCGGTGCGGGGGTCTGCTCGGCCAGGCTCCACCAGCGGTGCGTTTGGCTGCCGCTGCCCTCGACGGTGAGCACCGTGCCCGGCATGACGTGGCGGATACCCGCGAACAGGGTGAACGGCGGTGGAACGTAGTTGTAGGCGAGGTAGTGTTGCAGCGTGGGCAGGTCGAGCGTGGGCCGCCCCGGCAGCGCGGCGAGCACGGCCTTGATCTCGGAGCCGAACAGCACCTGCCGGCCGTCGTCGTGGACGAACAGCGGCTTGACGCCAATGCGGTCGCGCACGAGATGAAGCCGGGGGGTTTCGGGATCGCGTCCGTCCCAGATGGCGATGGCGAACATGCCGTTGAGCCGGTGCAGAAAGGCCAGCCCTTCGCGCTCGTACAGTCGCAGCAAAACCTCGGTATCGCTGTGATCGGAGTTGAAGCGCGCGCCCTGGCGCTGCGCCTCGGCGCGCAGTTCCACATGATTGAAAATCTCGCCGTTCTGCACCAGGGCAATGCGGCCGTCGTCGCTGACAAACGGCTGGTGCCCGCCGGCGATGTCGATGATGGACAGACGCCGGTTGCCGATGGCCACGCCGGGCGCGGTGAACACGCCGCTGTCATCCGGGCCGCGGTGGACGAGGCTGGTGTCCATCGCCGCGAGAACTTGTGTGTTCAGGTTGCGGCGGCCGCGGTCGAGAAATCCATAAATTCCACACATGGCGAGATTGTCGCTTTTTGTGATCGAAGACACTCGCGGGGCGCCCCCAAGAGTGGCTTGCTCCTTGAGGGGAGAGCCAAGCGGAGAGAGCCAAGCGCAGCGCGGGTTTTCGGGGTGGGTTAATTGGAACTGCGCCGAAACAGTTGCACCACGGTCAGGCCGATGATGCGCAGATCAATCAGCAGTCCGGGGCGGCGGGCATAGTCGAGATCCGCCTGCAGCCGCTGCTGCGGCGTGGCGCGCGAGCGGTACAGCGCTTGGGCCAGGCCAGTGATGCCGGGGCGCACGCGGTGCCGCAGCGTCCATTGTTCTTCGGTGTAATTGCCGCGTTGCGCGGGCACGTCGGGGCGCGGGCCGACCAGGCTCATGTCGCCCAGCAGCACGTTGAGGAGTTGCGGCAGTTCGTCCACGCTGCTGCGCCGCAGGAGGCGGCCGACGCGGGTGATGCGCGGGTCGTTCTGCGCGGTGCGATACCACGCCGACGGACCGCCCCGAGGCGCGGTTGCCCCCCCGGAGGGGCAGCGAGGGTCTTGCCCGAGCGTGGGGGCATGTTCCGATCCCCGCTGGGCTGCGTCCACCACCATGCTGCGGAATTTGTAGAGCCGAAAGGGCTGCGCGCCCCGGCCCACGCGCGTCTGGGCGAACAGCACGGGACGGCCGGAATCCAGCCACACGGCCAGTGCCGCCGCGAGCATCACCGGCGAGAACAGCAGCAGCGCCAGCAGCGCCAGCACGATGTCGAACAGGCGTTTGGCCACAGAGGTTCAGCGCGGCGTGAGGGTCGGCCCGAGGCTTCGGGCGACGCGGGTGATGAGATCGACGGCCAGCAGGCGGTCGTTCTCGATCTCCGCGGGTTCGCGCTGCGCGAGCACCTGCACGGCATGGTGCAGGCGACGAATTTCCTCGGCGTAAATGGCGTGCCAGTCGGAATCGGGGGCCTCGATGCGCTCGCGGTTGAAGGTGCGCGACAAGATCACGCTGCCCGATCCCAGGCGCAGATGCTCGCCCAACACCACGCGGCCCGGCAGCAGGCCTTCATCCAGGCGGGCGATGCCGCCAAAGCCGAAGCGCTTGCGGTGTTGTCTGGCCACCGCGGCAACCTGGTCAACCACGCCGGCGGCAAGCGGCTGGAACATGAAGTGCATGCCAAGTTCGCGGTGCAGGTCGTTGAGGCCCACGTAAATTTCATCCAACCCGTCCAACCCCGCCCACTGCGCCACGCTGGCCAGCGCGTCGCGCGTTTCCAGCAGGGTGATGGTGCGGGCGCGGCCTGCGACCAGCTCCACGAATTGCGCCACCGTCTGGGCGCTGCGGAACATGGGCAGCATGAGGTGGCTGGCGCCATCGGCAATGGCCTGATCGATTTCTTCCTTGCTCGCGGCATGCAGCGGGTTCACCCGCACAATCAGTTCCGCCTGCGGCGCAGCCTGGCGGATCGTCGTCACGTCCTGCGGCAGATGGTCGGAAATGAAGGTGCCCAGACCGCCCTGCCGTTCCTGCTTGCCGTGGCGCTCCAGATCAACCATCAGCCGCGCCACGCCGCAGCGTGCGGCAAAGGCGGCAAAATCGGGATCGTTGGTGATTTGAATGAAGTCCATCGGGCGCAGAGATCAGGCGGCAGGTCAGGCGGCGCGGCGCAGCCGACGGGAAGTGTAGCGATCACGCACCAGCCGCCCCAGTGGATCGAAGCGCAGCAGCGCCCATACGCCAGCGGCGAACACCACGGACGCCGCCGCCAGCCCCAGCGGCCAGGGCAGGGCGACCGCATGCAATGCCGCGCCGCTTGCACCCAGCACCAGCAGCGCGGCCAACAGCACGCCGGCATTGCGCCACTGCGCATCGGCCTGATGCCGCGCCAGCCGCCACCACAACACCAGCACCGCCACCAGCCAGGCGGCGCCATACGCCGCCAGCCCGCGCCAGTCGCTCACCGGCAGCAATATGCCCGCAGCGGCCAGCGCTGCCAGCCCGGCACCGTAGCCCAAGACCTGGTCGGCAATGCGGCGATGGCTGTTGAGCCGCGTGGCCAGCACCAGCTGCGCGGCCTGCAGGGGCAACAAAAGTAAAATCCAGCGCATCGCATCGGCCACCTGCTGCTGGGCGTCGGGGGTCATCCGTCCCCAGCCGAACAGCAGGCGGATGATGCCCGGTGCCGCCACCATGCCTGCCAGCGCAATGAGGGCAGACAGCCACAGCATGGCGCGCAACCACTGCCGGGTTTCCTGCTGCGCCGTGGCGCTGTCACCTCTGCCTTCCGCGGCGCTCAAACGTGCCAGTGCCAGGGCGGAGGCCACAGCAAACACGGTGTGCAGCGGCAGCTCGCCGACCCGCTGCGCATACTGAAAAACGCCGAGCTGTCCCGGCCCCGCATCCGACATCAGCGCGCGCGCAGCCAGGGTGTAAAACACGGTGAGCCCGGAGGCCGCCAGTGCCAGACCGAGGGCGCGCAGGCTCTGTCCATCGGGAAGGGTGCGGCCCGGCTCTGCCGGGCGGGCAATGCCGGTGCGGCTGACCTGGCGCATCAGCGCCAATCTCGCCAGGGCGGCGGCCACGACGCCCAGAGCCACCCAGAAAAAGTGTCCGGTCTGCGCGGCGACAATCAGGCCGCCAATCAGCCCCAGGTTGAACACCACTTGCCCGGTGTATTGCCACTGCAGCCGACTCTGCGCCTGCAACATGGCATTGCTCACCATCACCACCGCGCCCGCAGGCAGCGCGATGAGCGCGGACCAACCCAGCGCCTGCGCCGCAAGCCGTGCGTCCACATTGCTCAAACCCGGAGCCAGGGCATGCACGATCCGCCCTTGCTGCCACCACACCAGCACCCCCACGACGGCAAACAACAGCGCAGCCAAACGTGACCAGCGCGCACCCTCGCTGGCAATGTGCGGCAGGCTGCGGCCCGCCATGCGTGGCACCATCACCGCAGGCACTGCCGCGCCCCACAGCAGACTCACAGCGAGATCGGGGAAAGACAGCACCACCAGCGCCGCATCGGCATGTCCGGTCAGGCCGAACTGCGTGGCCACCACCACGTCGCGCACCAAGCCCAGAAGCCGACTGGCCGCGAGCAACAACAGGCTGAGAGAGAAGACGCGCAACACAGACATGGCCCTGCATTGTGCCAGCGGCCAGGCCCAGATTTTGTTGAAATTGGCCGGGGCTTTACGCACAGGAAAAAGTATGTCTATAATTCTGGCTCTTTAGCGCCCGTAGCTCAGTTGGATTAGAGTACTTGGCTACGAACCAAGGGGTCGTGGGTTCGAATCCTGCCGGGCGCACCAGTTTTACCAAGTAAATCAAGGCATTAGAGAACAAGCCCA